>JBHIDV010000150.1:0-6935 GCA_046760285.1 Sedimentisphaerales bacterium | reverse complement strand
ATGGAACTGATTGAGGATCTGAAGGATGATTTTGCAACTGGTCAAAGCTCGACGAAGGCAGATTCTGATAGATATTGATACGCAACGAGACTTCCTATTAGCTTCTGGCAAGGCATGCATAAGGAACCATAGAAGAGTTCTGGCGCATATCCGCAGGGTGATGGCGTGGGCGAGAAGTAGAAACATCCCCATAATCTCGACCTGTGAGGTTTATCCGAATAATAACAATAACAATCAGGCGAACCACTGCTGTATTGACGGCACAGAGGGACAGAAAAAGATACGGTACACATTGCTGAGTAACAAAGTGAGTTTCGCTGCAGATGGCAACACTGATTTACCCAGAGATATGCTCCGCCAATTTAAGCAAATCATTCTTCACAAGCGGTGCATGGACCCGTTTGATGAGCCCCGTATTGATAGGCTGCTGAGCGAAGTGCGAGCTGGTGAGTTTGTTTTGATAGGTGCATGTGCCGAAGGCGCTGTTAAGGCGACAGCGTTGGGATTACTACAGCGCGACAAGAATGTGACTGTGGTAGTAGATGCAGTGGGTTCACACGATAAGAAAGAGTCACAGATGGCACTTCGTAAAATGGAGGCAAAAGGAGCAAGGCTGACCGACACCAAAAGCCTGGCCGGGACATCAAATCTAAAGCTGGTAGGAATTTGCGATTGTGAGAGCTGCCAGGGGAAAACGCGAAAGACGCCCGTGAGCATGCCTGAAAAAAATTAGCAAAGCAATGTCCACATGGGCGATTCCTGCTTTCGCAGTAATGACCCCTGCCTTCGCAGGGGGAGCCTGCCTCCGCGCAAGCGGGGACTGCCCATAATACGAGTCTTGTTCCCGCATTTCTAAGCATAGTTCAATCCTGGGTGGCAGCCTCAAGCGCAGCTTGGGGATGGCAAACCCCGTATTTGCAGACTTTTCCGGCTCAAAAAGGAATTGACTATAAGTCTCAAGGTATGTTATAAGAACGCGCCGTATGACGGTGTCGATTTCTTACCTCGGTTTTTTGTCTGTCTTTGGGGTATAAATGCGAAAGTATCGAAAAATAGAGGAGTAGGCAATATGAAGCACGCAATACGAAGACCAAATATAACTATGATCGGTATCGCCGCCCTGCTTTTCGCTATGTCCGCGATAGCTCCAAAATCAGCGGAAGCTCAAGATTGGCGCCAGTTCGAAAAGCGAATGACAGAATTTACACTGGATAACGGTCTGAAATTCCTGGTTTTGGAGCGGCACGAGGCGCCGGTGGTCTCATTCCACACCTACGCCGACGTTGGTTCAGTTGATGAGGTCAAGGGCATCACCGGTCTGGCTCATCTTTTTGAGCACATGGCATTTAAGGGAACCAAGACTATCGGTACCAAGGACTACGACGCGGAAGCTAAAGCCCTGGCTAAGATGGACAAACTATTTCTGGCGATTAAAGCCGAGCAAAGAAAGCCAGGGCAAGCCGACAAAGCAAAGCTGGAGGAACTACAAAGACAATTCGAGCAAGCACGAAAGGAGGCTCAAGAATACCTGGTCCACGATGAATTTGAAGAGGTGTACAGCCGAGCCGGCGCCACAGGATTTAACGCCTACACCAGCTACGATGCCACGCAATATATTGTCAGTCTTCCCTCCAATAAAGTGGAACTTTGGATGTCACTGGAATCCGATCGTTTCGCAAATCCGGTGGTGAGGGAATTCTACAAGGAAAAAGATGTGGTGATGGAAGAACGACGTATGATGGAAAATAATCCCCAGGGACGCTTGTTAGAAGATTTTTTAGCTATCGCGTACAAGGCGCATCCCTATGGCGAGCCGGTGATTGGACATATGAGTGATTTGAAAACTTTGACCCGTGCGGAGGCCGAGGCCTTTTTCAGAAAATACTATTGTCCGAGTAATCTGACAATAGCGATAGTTGGAGATGTAGAGCCGCAAGAGATAAAAAAGCTGGCAAAGACATATTTTGAGCGAATTCCCAGCGGACCAAAGCCCGAACCAGTAGAAACGGAAGAACCGCCGCAACGCGGCCAGCGCCGAGTGGTAGTGGAAGACCCTTCACAACCCTTTGTCATGATCGGCTATCATAAGCCAAACATTAACCATTCTGACAACGCCGTGTTCGACGCTATCACCGATATCGTTGGCCTGGGGCGGACATCGCGGCTTTACAAGACTCTGGTAAAGGAAAAGAAGATTGCCATTGCCGCTTCCGGATTTCAGGGCCTGCCTGGAAATAAATATCCTGGCCTATTTTTGTTTTATGCGGTGCCGGCCAGAGGCCATACGAATCAAGAATGTGAGCAGGCTATTGACGCTGAAATTGAAAGATTGAAAACTGAGTTAGTGTCACCTGAAGAGCTGCAAAAGGCAAAGACACGCAGCCGAGCTAATCTTATCCGCCAGCTTGACTCTAATAGCGGCCTGGCAGCTCAACTGACTTTCTACGAGGTCGTTACCGGAGATTGGCGTAATCTGTTTAAACAACTTGATAAAATCGAGCAAGTCACTGCCGAAGACATCCAACGTGTTGCCAAAGAATATTTCACCAGCAAAAATCGAATAGTTGGTGTCATTGAGACAACCCCAATGGAAGAATAAGTCTAATAGGAGCGGTAAAATGAAAACGAATAGAGCGTTTGCAATGATAGCTTTTGTCTCTTTGGTTTTTGGGTTGTGCTTTATTGTACCGGGTTGCTTCCAGAGGAAGGTAGCTCCTTACACCAGGCTGAAATATCCTCAGTTAGGTGACATCGAGATTCCCCCAGTCGCCAGAGCCACCTTGCCTAACGGGATGCAGTTATTTTTGTTGGAAGACCACGAGCTGCCGCTGATTAGAATCTCGGCCCGCATTCGTACAGGTTCTATTTATGAACCAGCGGACAAGATTGGTTTGGCTGCCATCACTGGTACTGTGATGCGCACGGGCGGCACTACCAGTAAGACCGGTGACCAGATTGACGAAGAGCTGGAGCAGATTGCCGCTTCGGTAGAGACCGGCATTGGACTTAACTCGGGCTATGCCTCCATGTCCGTGCTGAAGGAGGACATCGACACCGGACTGACAATTTTAGCAGATGTGCTGATGAATCCGGCTTTTCGCGAGGACAAAATTTTGCTGGCTAAGGTCCAGCATCGAAGCGCTATTGCCCGCCGGAACGACCAGGTATGGCAAATAGCCAGGCGTGAGTTTAACAAACTTATCTATGGTCCAGACAATGTTTACGCACGACATACCGAGTATGCCACCATAGACAATATCAGCCGTGATGACCTGGTTGCTTTCCACAAGAGGTTCTACTACCCCAACAACGTGATGCTTTCAGCTTGGGGTGATTTCGATACCCAGGAAATCATTAAGAAAATTGAACAGGCCTTTGCGGGTTGGGAAAAAGCTGATGGCCCAGTGCCGGAGGTGCCGCAGGTAAACTATGAATTCCGCCCAACGGTAAATGTGATTCGCAAAAACGACATCAACCAAGCGAATATTCGTCTGGGCCACATTGGCTGCCTGATGAACGACCCCGACTATTTTGCATTAATTGTGATGAACCGGATTCTCGGCGTTGGATTTACCAGCCGACTATTTAGAAATGTACGGTCCCGCGAGGGACTGGCCTACTCTGTCTTCGGCAACTACTCTGCCAACTATGACCATCCGGGCGTCTTCTATGTTGGCTGTCAGACCAAGTCTGAGTCCACAATACATGCGATTCGTGCTATGCTGCGGGAGGTGGAAAAAATGACTGAGGGTGAACCCACCGATGAGGAATTGGCCATAGCTAAGGAAAGCTATCTTAACTCATTTGTGTTTAACTTTGATTCAAAGGGCGAGATTATTAGTCGCTTGATGACTTACGAGTACTTTGGTTATCCGCCTGATTTTCTGCAGAAGATCAAAGACAATGTCGAAAGAGTTACCAAGGCCGATGTCTTACGTGTCGCCCGCAAACACTTGCGCCCCGATAAGATGCAGATTTTAGCTGTTGGTCGGCCGCAGGACTTTGATGAACCGCTGTCGGTGTTGGGGCCGGTGCGCGAAATAGACATCACTATCCCGGCGCACGGAAAATAATGGCCGCTCTGTCTTCTGTCATCAGCGGGATACTCGTCCGAGCAGAACGGCCACGTCCTCGCGGAACTCAGGCACTTTCAGTTTTGCTGTGCCGGTACTTCGAAGCACTGGCAGCTGGGCTGTCTTACCACTTTTGGGGTCAAACATCTGCACGGCATACCGGCCGCGCGGCAGCTTCAACGCGACTGATAGTGCCCTGCTCTGGCAGGGCTGGACCCGAAACAGACGCTCGTCAACAAAATAGAGAATGTACCGCCCCTTTCCATCCGTTGTCGCGGCACACCCATAACCGGAAATACGATCTGGTAACACCCCGATGGCGGGCACAAGCGCAGCAGCCTCGTATTGGTCAAGCAGCTTGCGGAGGATATTGAGCCACTTGCGCAGTGGCCGACCGTCAATCTTGCGGCCATCCAAAAGAGCCACCTTGCCGGAGCCGGTTTCATCCGCTGCGGTAAACGTCCAGTCGAGGTTACTGAATCCCGCACAGCCGGAAAGAATTGTCAGCCATCCCTCTGCACGATTGATTGGATACCGTTGGCGCTTTCGTTCAGGGTCTGAGCCCACAATGCCCGTGAAATTCTCATCGAAGACTATTGGCTTTTTGAAGTGGTCGCGCTCACGCATAAATTGCCCGGTGCGTCCCGCAGGCGGATAGTGATAGTTAATAATGTCAATATCTGGGTTTTTGCTGATAGCAGTGTCATCCTTGCTCACATTAGCGGCGATTAAATGCTGTTTCGGCAGGCCCTTTTCAATATCACGAATGGCTTTGGCTATGTGAGCGTGCCAAGCGACGCCACTTTTTCGCCACTTCTCTGGAAAAGTCCTGCCATATGGCTCATTACATATCTCATAGTAAACGTTGTCAAAGGCGTTCAACTCCTTGACTATCTTGCGAACAAATCGCTCCTGAAATTGAACGATACTTGGTGTCTCCAGTGTCATAAATTGCCTGTGGTCTTCAAGGTCTTCGCCCACGCCGTTGACGTTGCTGACCTTACTGCACGGGTACCAACTGTACTGCCTCTGATTATACGGGTTGCAGAACAGGACAATTTCGCAAATCACACCGTGCTGGGCAGACCTTCTGACATAGTCTTTCAGCCGTGCAAAGTAAGGCGGATTCCACTGGTTCAGGTCGAACCTGTCAAGTCCATCAGGACCTTTGCCGTGGCCACTTGTTCGTTTCCAGGGCATGATTGTAGCCTCTGGTTTTTCTCGGTTGACGGCCAGGGTGTTGCGGACATCGTGGCCCCACAGTTCTCGGTAGAATGTGAACACGCGGGTCTGGTTTTGCCCTGTCCGCTGCATCTCTTTCAGATATACCTGGTAGTCAAACTCCGTGTTCATCACTGCCCCGTAGTGTTCAGCCGACGTGAGAATCTTCATAGACTTGCCCTGGTACAGAAAGCACCGATGATTCTGAGGATGCACGGAAAAAACACTGTGAGAGGTGGTTTTAACCCGTGGTTGAGTTGCGGCCAGAGAGGATTTTACCTGCTTTGCGTCGGTGGTACCGACGAATAACGTTACAGCCATCAGTACAATGTATATTCTGCGCTTAACAGTAAAAATACACATGAAGTATCTCTCCTTTCCCTGCGACATTCAAACTCTTGTGCACGCAGGCGACATACTTGGTTGGGCCAGGCCACCTGGGCGGTACAAAATCGCCTTTTCATACCTGCTTAACATAAGGTATCATATGTTCACTGTCAATTCCTCTGACTCACTTTAGATGAGCAGACCCGAAGTTTCTGTATGAAAATGGGTTTGACGGTAATCTACAGTGAGATTATACTGAGCTGTTAATATTAAGCGAAACGGTGATTTATACTTGTCTGACAACAGTTAATATTGGAGAGAAAAATGGCCCAGAAAACTCCTGCTACGGCCGGACCAAGCAAGATTGGAGATTTTGCTATAACCTTTGACGATGTGTTACTTCTACCTGCCAAGAGCGATTTTGTGCCCAGCCAGGCCGACACCAGCACTCAATTAACCAATAATATCACCATAAATATCCCTATTGTCTCGGCTGCTATGGATACGGTTACTGAAGCGGCACTGGCAATAGCGCTGGCGCAAGAAGGCGGCATCGGCATAATTCACAAGAATATGTCAGTCGAAGCCCAAAAGCGGGAGGTGGCCAAAGTCAAGCGTTCTGAGCACGGGGTGATTCTCGACCCGGTAACATTATCGCCGGGCCAGCCCGTCAAAAGAGCACAAGAATTGATGAATGAGCAGAACGTCTCGGGCATACCAATTGTTAATGAAAAAAAGCTGGTAGGTATTCTGACCCGCAGGGATTTAAAGTTTCTCAAAGATTACGACGTCGAGATAAGCTCTGTAATGACCAAAAATAATCTTGTCACCGGCCCGGCAGGAACAACGCTGGAGCAGGCAAAGGAAATTCTGCAGCAGCACAAGGTGGAGAAGCTGCTTCTGGTTAATGGAGATGGCGAGCTGGTGGGTTTGATTACTATGAGGGATATTGACCGTGTTCAACAATACCCAAGAGCGGCCAGAGATAAGCGTGGCAGGCTACGTGTCGGTGCGGCAGTGAGCGTTCATGATTACCAACGAATCGAGGCTTTAATTGCAGCAGATGTTGATATTATCGTTGTCGACACGGCACACGGCCATTCGCAGAATGTTATTGATACGGTAAAAAAAATAAAAGCTGAGTATGATATTGACGTGATTGCAGGCAATATCGCCACAGCTGAAGCAGCCGAAGATTTAATAGAAGCCGGAGCAAATGCGGTAAAAGTCGGCATTGGGCCCGGTGCAATCTGTACCACCAGAGTGATTTCCGGCGTAGGAGTGCCGCAAATATCTGCCATAATCAACTGTGCC
>JBHIDV010000149.1:0-6945 GCA_046760285.1 Sedimentisphaerales bacterium | reverse complement strand
ACTTCGCATGTGCCTATGGCAGGTCGATAAAAATTGAACTGAACATTAGGGTGTTCCGCCAGAAGTGACATCGGCACCGAACTGTCGGCAATCTTTTTGCTTATCATAAGAGTAGTCAACCGCATCCCAAAGGGATTGTCGTGTGTGCCTGGATGCCAGATCGAGACCTTCTCTGCCTGCCACGTCTGCACCGGGCCTACGGTAACGGCTTGAGTGGGCACACTGGTAACTACACCACCAGCACTGGTTCGTGCGTTCTGCATAACGGTCACCGGATGCAAATCTACAACGCGAGTTGTAAGCTGGCGATATTCTTCTGGCGTAGGCGGCTGGTCTTTGTATTTTCCCTCCCGCTTAACCGGGTCGTTGAACGCCCAGTGCTTTATGTCACCTTGTCCGCCTTGCATAACTGCACAACGAACACCCTTCCAGCTCTTGATATATTCTGTCACATCAGCCTTGGGAAAATGAATGTTGGATGGGGGCATTTTTAGCTCATCGGCAATCCGGTTAAAGCAAAGCTCCATATCCGCCTTGGCAAAAGACAACGGATGTGAGTACGGCACCTCTTTGCCATCCATATACCATTCATCCATCCCCCAGAAATGGGCGTTAGCCAGGTTTAGCTTCAATTCATTTACCATCCGTGCCACAAGTGGAAGCTGCTCAGTTGGCCCAATCGGCCCGCAAATACCAACAGGATTATCCGCTGTCGCTTGCTTCCAGGCCGTGATATACTCCAGAGCCTCTGCAAGATAAAAATCTTCCAGCGTGTCATAAAACACCACCCTGAAACCTTCTCTGGAAAAGTTTGCCAAATCTTGGACGGTAAGTTTAGCTGCATCATTAAGAATCTCGTCATCAAGCGTGGTATAGTCCCACCACTGCGGCGCTAATATGCTAATTTTCCTTCTCATTTGTGCTCTCCTTACACTATCTTGACAATGTCACCAAGTTCTGCTTTGAGAATGTTATCTTGTGGATACGCGTGGCCTAAATGCTGTCTGAAGCCTTCCGCAAAACGGCAGTGTATTTGCCGGCCTCTCTTTTCAGACAACGCCTTCATCGAGATAACATAGTCATCGACACCGTGATGTTTCAAAAGCCAATTACGCTGGCTCTCGTGACAGCAAAGCATTTTTTCCTTGATGTCTATCACACCGGTTATATCAATGATCATATTTGGTTTTAATTCGGTTCCAAACTTGTCTTTTCCTTCTACGGGGTCAGCATAATAAAGATATGGTATCGGCTCAAATGGCTTGACGCCAGCAGTTTTGATATTCACCACTCCACAGCAAAAACAGGCAGTTTGCGCAATCTTGCTGGCCGTTTCATGGTCAACCATATAATCCGAAGGGCTCAGCGTAAACACGATAGTAGGCTGCACTTTTCGCACCAGCCTAATGGCTTTTAGCAAGGTCGGCCTATCATACATAATAAAAGCATCGTCACATTCGAGACAATGATAGCTGCCATCTAAAAGGCTCGCTGATTCGGCAGCTTCCGCTTTGCGAATCCTACTGATTTCTTTTCGGCTGTATTCGACTGTACCGCAGTCGCCAGGTGTCATTGTAGCAATATGAATCTGCCAACCTTTCTTATGAAGCAGCGCTAATGTCCCCGCATATAAAAACTCCGCATCATCTGGATGCGCACCCAGGCTCAAAACGGTCTTGCCTATAGCCATAGCGATCCTTCCAGTAAAATTCTCTGCTCGTCACCATCATCATTCCGAGTATAGTAAGTATCCTCATATTTAGCTCTACATTCCACGCGAGGTTTTTTCTTTAAGTACAATGTGAGCGTGACGTCGAAAGTGAGCGCGAAGGTCACGTGCGTATTCCTTCAGAATTTTTTCGCCCAGGCCTTCGTAATCTCCACAGCGATATAAAGCCCGCGCCAGTATTAGTTCACGAAGTGAACTATTTCGCGTCAAGGTGTCTGCTGAGCTGGGCGGCGTCCGACGCTTTGCTTCGCCGATATCCGTAAACGCGTGACCAGTCATGCCCGGTTTACTAAGAAGTTCAGCCAGTGGTTTAGCTGCAGCGGCAGCGCCGAGCGTCTCCAGAGCCATCGCTACCGCGCGACAATGCGAGAACTCGCTTTGGGCGTCGAGCTGTTCGACCTTTTCAAGAACCACGTCCAGTGCCCGCTCATCACATGTTCGGCCCAAAGCAATGATAAGACTATCCAGTTCACTCAAGCTCGCTCCATATTGCCCCATACCTGTAAAATTCCAACCTTTGTCCCAATCTCTGGACTTGACAGCATTAAGCAAAGTCTCGGCACCTGTCGCGTCACCCAGCATGCCCAGAATATGCGCGTAGGCAAGTTTAGCCTTTGCCGAGTCAGCACTTTTGTAAGCCTTTTGCAGAAGTGGTAAGGCTCGTTCCGGCTGGGCAAGGACGACCTGGAGCCCCTCGAAGTCATTAATGACACTTTTGACAGCTTGCGCGATCGCCTCTTGCGGTAATGGAAATGAATCCGTATCCGTTAGAACCCTCTCTGGTAGATTACCTTTGGCAATCAGATGTTTTTGAAGTGCTTTGATATCAATGTCACGCACGCCCGCGCCGGCCTTTGCAGCCATCGCAGCCGCGACACCCGCCGCATAACCTTCGTTCTGGATGTCAGCCTGCATCCGTAAGATTGGTATCGCGTCGCGATGAGCACTGATAGCCAAACCCGTGACTAAAATGCCATCGAGGCCCTTGGGCAGCAGGCAACGATATGGTACATTAGCGATTAGCTCTTCTCTGCCTGGAGGTTTGAGCATAAAGACCGGATGTATGGTAAAGCCATGCGTATCAAAATCGCTTTTGGCTAACACCACGGTGTCAGGGTAGGTACGGTTGTTAGAGATATCGAGCGGTGACATGATAAAGTCACCGACTATTCGCCGGCGTTCACGGGTATCTATCAATTGGCCAAGGTCGTAGTCACCTTTGAACTTTTCTTTAGCGACGACAAATGCACGCCAGGTGTCGATAATATCTGCATCGTCAATAAATGTCCAATCGGTATTGGTATAGCGGGCACCGAGCTTACGCGGTGGAAGTCCCGCGCCCTGGACAGCAACGCCAGAGCCATCGGTATAGACGCATGTCACCCCGGCCACAGCAGCAATATCGGCATTACCAGTCGCATCGATAACTACCTTCGCCAGCACTACACCGCGTCCTTCAGGCGTGGCAACTACGACGCCTTTAACACGACCGTTCTCCACGAACGCACCACAGCCGAGGGTCCTAAACCAGATATCTGCGCCAGCTTTGCACAGTTCGCGGCGGTACCACTCCTTTTTCAGTTCGATATTCCAGGCTTGGCCCTCGGTGCTGCCAGCCTCCTCACTGCCGCCGAGTTCTGCCAGACCCTCATCGATTTCCCTGGTAAAGCCTTTACGGTAGCCATGATAGTATTTGCCAATGAGGCCAAGTGTCCCCACTCCACCGAGCCCATTGAGATACTCCACGACGAGCGTTTTAGCCCCCTGCCGTGCCGCAGCGATGCCTGCTGGTGCCCCACCGGTGCCGCCACCAACAACTACCACGTCATACTCGCCGAGCACAGGCACAGCACGCTTATCCGTGGGCACGGTGCCAAGCTGGGTTTGCATCGGACATATTCCAGCTAAATTCTCTCGAATATCCCCTGAGGTCATGGGTGTCACTGGCTTGCCGCGCAGCCTTACACCACTCGGTTGTGCAATGGTCTTTGCCTGCGAAGCAGCTACAGCACCAATACGACCACCTACTTTCATCAGTTCCAATGGCCGCAGCAGCTTCTCCGCGGCATGGCGCGATATATCCGCGCAACCTCCAAGCACAAATAAACGCTTAATGCCTGCAGGCTGGAAAACATCCAGGTCTACCTTCTCTGCACCAGGCCAGGTCCCAGATTGATTCTTCTTGCCCTTCACAGGGTCGGGCGGCACCTGGAAGAGCGTCTCTGAAGCGTCTCCCTGTGCTGGATGCCAGGTCCTGTCGCGAGCTATCTGTTCGGCCTTGGCAAAAGAGGCGAAAGAGCCGTCTTTCATCGATATATCAATAGTGTACTCGATGGCCTTCAGCTCGGCAATTGGCGTGGGCATCTTCCGAGCTCGTATGCCTTTGTCTTTTTTGACTTGGCTCCCAATCACGATGCGTCTAAAGGAATGCTTTCCAGGGGGGTACGGCTGAAAGGCCGCCCCCACCCGCCGGGCCACAGTTGCCCGCGGCGTGGCGTCAATGATTACCTTGGCCTTCACTGCCTGTCGGCCGGAACGATTAGCCATGACAATGCCCGCTATATCTCCACCTCTGTCACAAAGCACATCTGGGGCATAGCAGCCGAACAAAAACTGCACCCCCGCATCCAGCAGCGCTTCATCCAGCGTACGCTTCACGTGCATCGGCGTCGGAGGTGACTGTGCAAAAAGTCTTCTGGCCAGCGGTGAGGTTGGCTCTTCGCCCGGCTCCAGCCAAAGACGATATGTGCCGCAGAGGTCGTGGCCGAGGTACGGCCGCTGCGCCGCAAGAAAAACTGTCACGCCTTTTTGTGCCGCTTCTACCGCCGCTGCCACACCACCTGATGTCCCGCCGACAACCAGTACGTCAACATTATAAGCTACAGGAATATCCCGTGCAGATTCATTGACTGCTCTTTTGTAAGCCACTGGTGCACTTTCATTTCGTAGGGGCCCCCAAACGCATTCTTTCGCGTTTGGGGAACCCCCTAAAGCACCACCTTCCGACAGTTTAAAACAGCCCCCCTGCAGCAAAGACAAATAAAAGAGCGTCACGACCCAAATAAATGGAACTGCTTTTCTCATTTTTCCGCCCTTGCTAAAGATATATAACTCCCCTCGGCGTCATTTTTTTCTCATCACTATCATTTTCTTTGATGTTAACATTATGTTAACTATCCCCTCATTTGCAATAAGAATCCTTTACGTTTCAGGTCCTTTTGTTTATGCCTGTGTTTTAACATGCTGGGTCAATCCTTTCCTATGCTTATTAACCTCATTTGTTAAAAATACAACAAGATGCCTTCAAGTAATGTTCCCATTTGGTCTGACAAAGCAACACCTCCAAAGTGCCCGCTGTTAGTATATCCGGTTCATCTGACAATGCAATCAATCACGCAGAATTTTAAGCAGTAGGACTTGCTTCTAATTTTCTTGCAATAATAGCCTGCTCGGTGTAAAGTAAGTGGGAATTTGTCCGAGTGCGTTTTTTCGTGTGGATATAGATAGGCCGAGATTAGCGTGATTTTTTGACCAGAAGTGGTGCTTCTGGGCAATAGTGTAACGGTAGCACGACTGACTCTGGATCAGTTAGTCCAGGTTCGAATCCTGGTTCCCCAGATGTTTTCTTAAACATGAGACGATGAAAGTACGTGAAGTTATCAAGATGATAGAATCGGACGGCTGGGAGCTTGTTGCAACAAAAGGCAGTCATCGGCAGTACAAGCACCCTACTAAACCTGGAAGAGTAACCATTGCTGGTCAACCTAACCATGATTTAGCTGCTGGTACTCTAAACAGCATATTAAAGCAGGCGCAGTTAAAGAAAAAGAGGTGATGTAACAATGTATCGCTTTCTGGTGATTATTGAAAAGGCAGACGGAAACTATTCGGCATATTCTCCGGACCTGCCAGGTTGTGTGGCAACAGGCAAAACCAGCGAAGAAACCGAGCAAAATATGTATGAGGCAATCGAAATGCATATACAGGGACTTCGTAAGGATAACTTGCCCGTTCCCGAGCCACATGCTACTGCTGAATATATCGTGATTAAGTAAAAATTATCAGGCACTTCTCAAGATGCTATTGTGCAATAATGTAATAGTTGCATGACTGACTCTGGATCAGTTAGTCCAGGTTCGAATCCTGGTTCCCCAGTTAGCGTTATTTATTGATGGCTCTGGAATAAAGGAGAATGAAGAATATGAAGTTTCTTATTACTATATTTCGGGACGAGGACGGGGTGTTCATTGCTGAGTGTCCGTCTATCCCTGGCTGTGTGAGCCAGGGCAAGACCGAACAAGAGGCTGAGAGTAACATTCGGGAGGCGATCAAGGAATGTTTGGAGGTGCGAGCTGAAAAGGGAATGCCTCTTACCGTCAGTACCCGCCAAGTGGAGGTTCATGTTTAATGCCCCCTGTGCCGGTGTTAAGACCCAGAGAGGTCGTGAAGACTTTTGAAAAACTTGGCTGGGAAGTCACTCGCCAGCGGGGTAGTCATATCATCATGACTAAGAAAGGACATATAGCAACGTTATCAGTACCAAACCATCCCGAGGTGGCACGTGGCACTTTGCGAAGTCTCATTACCAGAGCAGGGGTGACTCTGGCGGAATTCTTAAAAGTGTTAGAGAAATAATATACAACGTTGCAAATAAGGTGGTAACGACTTTAACGGCAGTCTACCGCTGACTCTGGATCGGTTAGTCCAGGTTCGAATCCTGATTCCCCAGTTTGGTGAGTACTGTGCCGGTCAGAGAATTTCTTAAAGGTATTTGGGAAATGATAGTCAACGGTGTTTAATACATTCGCTACAATCAATTCGACTCACTTAGAAGAATCAAAAAATGATTAGTTGCAAAGGATGGTTGGGGCTCTCGCTTGTTGTACCGACTGCAATTGTGATTTTCGGCTTTTGCTTGAGCCAGGTAACACAACAAGTATTAGGAAAGGATATTACGCCTGGTGAAGAGGATAAAGCGGAGACTGTGAGCAGAGAAGGCTTGGCGAGTAGGTACAAGGCAGACCAAGGGATCGAAAATGACCCAGAGGTGATTTTTGCAGAGAATTTTGAGGAGGATTCTTTGCATGCCGTAACGGCACATTGGGAAAGCCTGAAAAATATCGAAATTATGTCACTTTCTACGGATGTGCCGTCAGTAAGCGCAGGCAAACATTCACTGTTAATGACGCACATAGGCGGAAAGGGAAACGGCGGGC
>JBHIDV010000148.1:0-6980 GCA_046760285.1 Sedimentisphaerales bacterium | reverse complement strand
GGATGACAAACTTTCTGATTTGAACGATGATGGAACAACCAATTTCGAGGACCTGGCTATCCTGGTGCATTACTGGCTCGATTGTGTATGTTTAGAGCCTTACTGGTGTGATTGCAGCGACCTTGACCAAAGTAGCAGTGTCGATCTCTACGACTTCGCGGAGCTGGCCTGGCACTGGCGGAGATAACCAATCGCGATTTGCGATTAGCGAGCTGCCTTTGGGGATGAATTAGAAGGCGTTGAAATATTCTGGTTTGCCGTCGTTACTGTCGTAACGCCTCGATTCTTTGTTATCCGTATCAATCCTGATGCGCTCGATACGCTCGGCTTTCTTGGTGTTGCTGTCAACGGCAACCAGAATTGCATCCATCCTTACATCGCTGGTCGCTATCTCAAACGGGAACGGCATCTGCGTTCTGAATGACTTCAAGACGCTCTCGACACCTCGGCCGAGTACTGAATTGTGTGCACCGGTCATGCCGATATCGGTGATATAAGCGGTGCCTTTCGGCAGGATTTTTTCATCGGCGGTTACAACGTGGGTGTGGGTGCCGAAGCATAGACTGACTCGGCCGTCCAAATGATAGCCCATCGCTAACTTTTCACTGGTGGCTTCGGCATGAAAGTCAACAATTATAATATCGGCTTTTTGTTGGAGTTTCGGCAGGATTTTATCAACAGCACTATAGGGACAATCTGCCGGCTTCATAAAAAGTCGGCCAATCAGAGATACGACCCCTACGGTTGGTCCTTTATTGGTCTTGTAGATTGCAAATCCTCTGCCAGCGGCATGCTCGGAAAAGTTTGCCGGACGAGCAATGTTATCAGCCGACTCCAGGGTCTTGATTATGTCCCTCTTGCGGTAGGTATGGTCGCCGAGTGTCACCAGCTTTACGCCATATCGCATTAGTTTGTCGTAGATTTGAGGGGTCAGTCCGCTTCCGCCGGCGGCATTTTCAGCGTTGGCTATCACGCAGTCAATAGAGCGCTCCTTGACCAAAGCTTTTAGCTTATCGGCAATGATTCGTCTGCCCGGCCGACCTACTATGTCACCAATACATAGAATATTTAGTTTCATAATTCGTATTGCGTCGTGTGTATTGCGTCGTGCGTATCGCGTAAAACGAAAACGCAATACGCGATACGCCATACGAGATTACTTTGCGTATTCAATACAGCGGACTTCGCGCAGTAGCGTCACCTGGATTTCGCCCGGATAAGTCATTTCTGTTTCAATTTCTTTGGCGATATCGCGGGCAATTTTCATAGCTGCATCATCATCGACCTGCGACGCATCCACAATCACGCGAATTTCCCGCCCAGCTTGAATAGCGTATGCATTTTCAACTCCCTTAAAGCCGCTGGCGATTTCCTCCAGTTTTTCCAATCGTTTGATATATCGCTCCAGTGTTTCTCTTCTGGCACCAGGGCGGGAGGCGCTAATGGCATCGGCAGCAGCGACCAGCGGAGTGTAAGGGTTATCTGCTGGGACATCACCGTGATGTCCTGCCACTGCGTTTAGTACAATGGACGATTCATTGAACCGCTTCAGATAATTTGCGCCTATGGCCGGATGGTTGCCTTCAACGTCATGGTCAATGGCTTTTCCAATGTCATGCAATAGCCCTGCGCGTCTTGCCATCGAGCCATCTAAGCCCAGCTCATCAGCCATGACTTGGGTCAGGAAAGCAACCTCTATGCTGTGACGAAGCACATTTTGGCCATAACTGGTTCTAAAGTTCAAAGCGCCGAGCATACTGAGCACTTTGTTGCTTAGGCCTCGAATATTGGTCTCGACCGCAGCGTCTTTGCCGAGCTGTAAGAGCTTATGGTTGACGTCTTTTTTGGTCTGGGCGACCAGTTCCTCGATTCGAGAAGGATGTATTCGTCCGTCTTGTATGAGCCGTTCCATTGAAAGGCGAGCCACCTCACGCCGGACAGGATTAAAGCCGCTTACCACGACCATACCCGGCGTGTCATCGACGATGACATCTACGCCGGTAGCCTTCTCGAACGCCCGGATATTGCGTCCTTCTCTGCCAATGATTCGGCCTTTCATATCGTCATTGGGGATATCTACGGTCGATACGGTTACTTCACAGGTCTGCTCAGCGGCGTAACGCTGAATGGCGGTACTGATTATTTCTCGGCTTTTTTGGTCGGCAGTTTCGCCGGCCTCTTCGACCTTGCGAGTGATCAAAGCCGACATCTCATGCTCGCACTCATCTTCCAGGCGTTTTAACAACAGCTCCTTAGCTTCATCGATGTTCATGGCAGTGATTTTAAGCAGTTGATTCTTCTGCTGGGCCATTAACACAGAAAGCTGCTTATCCTTGATCTCGATATTATGCAGTCTTCTATCGATATCTTGCTGCTGCTGTTTTAACGCCTTTTCCCGCTGGGTGAGCAGTTCAGCTTGTCTTTCCAGGCTGTCTTCGCGTTTAGTTAATCTCACTTCGGTTTCACGCAATTCAGCACGAATTTTGTTAGCCTCAGATGCAAATTCTTCCCTTTTCTTGATAGTTTCTGCAGCGGCATCAATCTGAGCGGATTTGATGATGTTTTCTGCCTCCCTTTTTGCACCTTCGATTTGGCGCTGCAAGTCCTGCTCAAAGGTCTTGGCTCTTGTCCTGGAAACCATTAGGTAGACGATAATGGCCAGACATATCCCTAAAGCGAAGCCCAGGATTGTAGCCAGCCAGGGTTGTATGGTTAGTTGTGATATTACGGTGTACATTGTTTCAGCCTTTCGGTCATAACCGGGACCCGCCTACACAGCATCCCTGCCGGGATTGCAGCGGAATCCCTATCAGACGGTTACAAAAAACGTCGCTGCTCGGGGCGAATGGCGGGAATTCTCGGCAGGAAAGCTCCAAAGAAATGGCTGTGGATGCGAAATCCTTCTCGTTGGAGCGCACAATCAGCTATCTAAGGGAAAAATCACCGTAGTTGCGTATTCTCGGGGCTCCCAGCCGCCTTTCCCTGTGTTCGCGGGGACAAGTTTACCCCTGCGGAGGCAGGGGCGGCTGGGAGCCCTCGGCATTAACAATTCATTTTTCATACGATTAGCTGATTTTATGCTCAATAACCCCCTGCGTCTTCTTGTCCCGCTGGGCCGTCTTGCGTCGGGAGGCGCAGGAACAAGCGAAGACAAACGCGGAGGCTGGTAAGCAAACGCTTTTTCCACACAGATTTCGTTTCACACTAACTTTCACCTCGCACCAAAACACTTAACCTGGTCAGCCCACGAGTTCTGCAAGGGCAAGTCCAGATGCCATGCTTGATTTTGGTGCTGGGTGTCTTTGCAACTTTACTGCCGTGATGACAAAGACTTACTTGCCTTTTTCCCGTCTTGTACGTCCCTTTGCAAGCTAATAATAAACTAACATCGAAAATACGGGACAGCCTACTATGTTGTTCATCATCGGCAAATTACTATTGTTATAGTAGAGGTTTTTTGATGATTGGTCAAGAAAAAAAACGCAAATTAGTCGTTTTCTGGGCCAAATCTTATCGGACGTGGTACGCTCGTATAGGCGGTTAGCCGTGCTCCGCCAAAGGCTGCGACGACAGCGAGCTTTCGGACTGGGGAAATATTCGTAAGTTCTTGTTTCTGAAGAGCTAATCGCATATCGCTAATCGCATATCGCATATCGCTAATCGCATATCGCTGAGCGCATATCGACTTGCCATTTGCGATTCGCGATTAGCACTTTGCGATTAGCGCTTTGCAGGATGCAGCTTGATATTTAGCCACAAAAATTGTACAATTATATAGTGTTTGGTGCCTCCCAAAGACCGAAGTGAGGAGAAAATACACGCATGAAAAAGTTTCTGTTGGTGAAGATGGTTTTGCTTGTAGTTGGTCTCTGGCCTTGCGAGTCCACTTCTGCCGGTGATTTTAAGGCTATTCGTGCTCAGACAGAGTGGTATGTGTCAGCCCACGGCTCACCTTACGGCGATGGCTCAGAAGAAAATCCGTGGGACCTTACTACGGCATTATGGACTACACTGGTGCAACCAGGCCATACAGTCTGGGTCGCTGGTGGGACCTATCACGGCCCATTTGAAAAACCTGCCAGCCCATCGGGGACCGAGGATGCACCCATCATATATCGAGCTGTGCCCGGTCAGAGAGTAACCCTCACTGCTGATAAAACAGAGCCGGTAGTACTCTGGAATTACGGCAGCTATGTTTGGTTCTGGGGATTTGAGGTAACTATCGATGGCGCTGCCGAGCTGGGCTTATGGGGTAATGCGGTTAAACAAGAGACAGCCGCAGGGTCCAAATACATCAACATGGTTGTCCATGATTGTCCCAATCGCAGTGGTTTCTTTATAGCAGGTACCGGTGCTGAGCTCTATGGCTGCCTATCCTACCGCAATGGGCAATGGGCCGGGGGGTATGCACACGGCCTCTACTGCCAGAACCGTCCGGAAAACGTGGGCAGCTCCACGGATGAGCTGCCCTGGATGAGCTTGCGGGACTGTATCGCTTTTGACAATTTCGGCTGGGGCATCCATAGCTACGCAGAGGGCCTAAGTTTGGCAAACATGCTTTACGAAGGCGTGGTCACCTACGGCAACCACGTGGGCAACTTTCTCAGCGGCAGTATACAGTACGATGACCACTTTATCGTCCGCAACTGCTGGACCTATCTTGCTGACGGCGAAGGATTGAACGCTGAGTTTGGGTACGACTCGCCCCTCAATGGCACATTGACCATCCAGAACAACGTGTTTGTGGGCGGCAGTAGTACCGTTTGGCTCGATAATTGGCAGCAAATAATGTTTCAAAATAACACCTGCTATACCAAAGACGGTTGGCTGGTAGTTATGAATACGCCGCTCGCAGCGTTCCAATATATCTTCGACCATAACAAATACTATTTGGGCTCGAGCCGCTTGGCATACTTGGACGGCACCAGCTATCATACACTCGACGCCTGGCAAACACGGATTAGCTATGACCATAATAGCACCAATACCGTCGAAACGCCCACCGATTTGTGGGTGTTTATCCAGCCCAACAAATATGAGCCCGACCGCGCCCACCTTATCGTTTACAACTGGGCGAAGACCGATACGGTTTTCATTGAACTGGCGAAACTGTGGAATGTGAAAAAGGGCCGCAAATACCGATATCGAATCGTTAACGTCGGCGACATCTGGGGCCAGCCGGTCGCCAAAGGCAAATTAGATGAAAAACCAGTCAAGCTGAAAATGACAGGCCCTTATGCCCCCGAATTTGCCTGCTATCTTGTCACCCGCAGGATTCCTTAGTATAATTGCGTATCGCGTAGCAATTAACCAATTACCATATTTTGGTAAGGAGCAGGTATGTCAGGTCACTCACACTGGGCGGGAATAAAGTATAAAAAGGCCGCTGCTGACGCCAGGCGTGGCAAGATATGGAGTAAATTAGCTCGGATGATAATCGTCGCAGCCAAGGCCGGCGGAGGCGACCCGGCTGCCAATCTATCTTTGCGATACGCCATCGACAAGGCCAAAGCTGCCAATATGCCGAAAGATACGATTGAAAAAGCCATCAAAAGAGGAACCGGCCAACTGGAGGGCACTAATTTTGAAGAGGTGCTCTATGAAGGTTATGGGCCGGGCGGAGTCGCTATTATGGTGGAGGCGTTAACAGATAACCGTAACCGAACCACGCCGGAGATTAAAAGACTTTTTGAAAGGCACGGCGGCTCAATGGGGACCAGCGGCTCAGTGGCCTGGATGTTCAATAAAAAAGGACTCATCACGGTCGCCACAGACGCCGCTGACGAAGATGAGCTTTTAGAAATCGCTCTTCAAGCGGGTGCAGACGATATGGGAAATACGGGCGCCCTTTATGAGATAACCTGCGAGCCGGCCTCTTATGAAGCGCTAAAAAAGCAGCTTACGGAAAAAGATATACCGATGGAGGTAGCGGAGATTTCGATGGTGCCGGCCAATACCGTGGCGGTCAACGATGCTGCAACCGCTAAAAGAATTATCTCTCTGATGGAGGCCTTAGAAGACCATGACGACGTGCAAAATACCTTCTCCAACTTCGACATACCGGATGAGCTGATGGGCTAATCGCTAATCGCCTGTCGCTAATGGCGTATTGCGTACCGATTTGCGATTCGCCATTTGCGATTTGCCATTTTCGATCGTCCAGGTTCCGCCGTATAGCTGCTCGAATCTTCTGCAGAGCTGCTCGGCTGCTGCGTTGACGGTGTATATCCTTCTGCGTCGGCCTACATAGCCCGGCTTTCGGTCGTGCTTGATACACTTGATAACGCTCTGGGTTTGGCAAAGCCCAGCCGATTTCTTACCGCTGGTTAGCATATCCTTGGCGTTTGGCCGAGCCTGGCTGGCCCCGCGGGCCGCGTAGTATCGCTGCAAGTTTTGCTTAGCCTGCTGGAGATCGTAATCGCAAAGCCAACTCTGCCATATCTGTATCTCCGGCTGGGTCGGCCTCCAGCCAGGCCAAAGCGGCGCCAGCTCGGCTTGTATGAATCTTAAGGCAGCTTTACTATCCAATTCTTGACTCCCAGCAGCGGTCACGGATATATCTTTTAAAGTGCTTCCAGGGCGGCACAAACTCGCCGGCCCTGGCCAGCTTTTGGCGGTTGAGAACCTGCAGCTCAATGGCTGACTCCAGGGCCGGCACTATATCCTGCCAGTTCGGCTGCTGCGCCTTAAGCTCCTCAAATTCCGTCTTTGCTGAGCGTTTATCGCCGGGATAAAGCCTTATCGCCTGCTCAAAAAGTTCAAAAAGAAAATCAGAAGATATATTATTATTCTTTCTTTCTTGCATTCTTTCATTCTTGTTAGTCGTTACTAACTCGTTGTTGGTCCGTTGTTGGCTCGTTACTTGTCCGTTGTTTTCTGGGAGTTTTTCGCTGTATATTTCCTCATTTATGTCGTAAATCGTTTTGTCGATTAAGGTTGCGATAGTCCCTTTGTTCGTTGTTTTGAAGCTTGCCAATTGC
>JBHIDV010000147.1:0-7006 GCA_046760285.1 Sedimentisphaerales bacterium | reverse complement strand
ATCTGCACGGAATATTTATCCTTGTTGTCTTGCTTTGGCAGATTGGTTATGATATTGCCAAATCTATCGATCCTTACGATTATCCCTTCGCCTTCTTTTTGATAAAGCTCCAATTTTTCTATCTCTTTTACTTTTTCTCCGAGGTCATTGAAGTTACCTTTATTAATATTTGCAGCCACCTTTGCGAAAACATCTCTGCCGTGAAATGTGCGGCTTGTATCTTCGGGAACGGGAATCTGCCTGATATCAACTACTCTCTGTTTCTTGAGCGTCTCCCAGAGCAGGCCATTATCTGGGGCGACAAAGTAATAATTATCTGTCTTCACTGCCAATGCTTTTCTTTCTGTGCCTACACCAGGGTCGACCACACAACAAAATACTGCACCTTTGGGAAAATATTTGTAATTGTTTTTGAGGAGCCATGAAGCTTCGATTATATTTTGCGGCTGGATGTCATGGCACAAATCAACTATTTTCGCATCGCTGTTAATACTGTAAATCACCCCTTTCATTACGCCTACATATTCACTTTGGCCAAAGTCTGTCAGCAAAACTATCATATTAACTGCACCTTATATTCCCGATACATCATAGCTCATAGAGGCAAGCTCTGTGTCATCGGGTAAGCGATAAGGTTTATCGCCGAAATTGACTGTTATGGTGACACCGTTGGAAAATATTGTTTGCTGAACATCTCTGTCCGGCGTAAGAAAACGATGGTCGGTCATTTCAGCGTAGCCGACGGCTCGCGCAATAGGACATATATTCTTGTAGCTTTGGGCAAATCGGTCTTTATTTCGCTGCCATATCTGGCGGTTGAACATAAACATCGGCGGCGTGCCGTAAAGAATATTGAAAAGGTCTCGCTTGTCCCACAACGCAGGCAGTTTATTATTGTAATCACCCCAATACCACTGAGCCACGACACAATCGTGGTAGACCAACTCCCACAATGGCAATCGATACTGGTGCCCTACCTGAAACTTGGCCACGCGCTCGGGAACCTCGTCCCAAATCTTAATCATATTTCGTCCCGCATCAGGCACTCGATATGGCCCCAGACTTAGCATGCCTTCAAAGTAATGGACATACGGCACAGCAGCATCATGCCCTGTTTCACTACCTGTCACCAGCTTCATTTCTTCAGAAATAAATCGAAGCAGTTCCATTTTCCAGTATCGGCTTTCACTGCGGGTCATCGGATGGTCCGGGTGATAACATTCACGCCAGGGCGAAGCTGTGGTGGTGTCGATGAACCGACAGCGGTAAGGATGGGTCTTTAATTCCTCAGTCACGCGCTGCCGAGCATACTTGGGCGCTTGCATATCACATAGCACGCCGCATGGATACATTTGGCCATCCTTTCCCTTGACCCGCCATCCTTTGCGCCAGTTGCCATTTGCATCGAGCATAAGGTCGTTGGGCCATCCTTCCTGTGTCCAGTCGCGATGTGCTCGCCAGAGTTTCTCTTCGACTATCTGTGGGTCCATCAAGTCCTGGTAGATGTCGTACCGGCTCGTAAGAACACCGCGCATCTGATTCATTGCTTTGATAACTTCTGGCGGTTGTCGATGGCTCCACAGAATCCGCTCAATGCCGAGGGATTTCAACTGGCCAACTATAGTAAGAGCATCCTTCTCCCAGCACCAGACATTCACCGCTCCAATAAGCAAATCAACGTTTGGATTCTCTTTAAGCTTCTGCTCTAATGTTTTGAATAAACCAGCTTTTCGGGCGTAAGAGCGATATCGCTTACACATCGCGACATGGCCGCCCTGCTCGAAAAAAATATAGCGAAGCCGGCGAGTATAACCGAAATAACCTTTCTGTGAGTCCCATTCGGGTGCAACGCAGAGCTTTCCATCAAATCGCGCCATCCGAATAGCTGCATCGTCAGGCGTCTCAATGATGGCCATATGTCCCTGCCGACCATCTGTCACCCCCCAGAAGGCCATACAGATGCCATGCCCGCCGTAGGCGATAAGTCTCCTCGGACTGATGGTGGTGTCCTCGACAGGATACGAAATCCCTTCATTCATCGGCACAACCAAATAGGTGCCGGGCTCGGTTATAAACGGATGCGGAAACCGCACAGACCTTCTAAGCTGGCCTTTGCCTGAAAGCGTAAGGGTAAACTCAGGATGAACGGCATCTAACGCCAGTTCTGCTTTAATGCTCATACCAGAGGACCTATCAAGCAACGTCATCTTAATCTTAAGACTGTCCTCGACCTTTACATCTTGGACTGTGATACCTTTGGCCAAGGGTCGTTGCTGCCAGTTATGCCCGGTGCGCTTGTCAGTCACCGAAAAGGTTGCGTGGTCAGTGTTAAGCGTGACAGAAATCATGGCGTTCTTGACAGAAAGTTCTTCTGCCCAGACCTCACACCAGCCCAGCAGAGATAACCAGACAAATAATACAAGTACTTTTTTGCAATTCGCTACCATCAGTTTTTCCCTTCTGGTTCATCGATGAACTATGAACGATAAACAATGAACTCATTTGCGGCGAAGCTCGTTATATTTTTTTGCCTTTTCGATTACCGATGCAAGAAAGACCTCGGCTCCATCTTGGGCTTTCGACTCGTCAGCAGCAGACATAAAAGCGAATATCTCTATTGTTTGCTCTGGCGGCACCGGTACTCTGCCGGTCTTAAAAAACTTAACGATTTCATCTATGAGAGGTCCATAGCCAGCGTGTCCGCCGCTGCGGACTATACCCTTGGTTCCATAGACTAAGGCGCCAAAATCGGATTTGCCTTTGCGCAAGCCCTTGTAGGTGCCGATTCGGCCGTCCTTCCAGAGTCCGACTACGAATTCGTAGTCCCGGGTTTGGACGCGCCTGACACTCTCACAGCCGGGGCCCATAATGGTAAAGAGAATCTCGACACCATGCACACCGTACCAATATAGGTCAGGATGATGCTCTTCGAGATCGCAGCCACCGAAAGCGTCGCAGCCGAGCACCTTGCCAACCTCTTCGTTATTTCTCATCCCAGAAATAGCTGGACTGAAACGCAGCGAAGAACTCGACCAGCACGGCACATTATTTTCCTTAGCCAGCCGAAATATCTCAATCACATCTGCCAGATTGCCAGCCATAGGTTTATCAATAAAGACCGGCTTTTTTGCTGCGATGACAGGTCTGGCCTGCTCCAGGTGAGGCCGACCATCGACACTTTCTAACATTACCCCATCGACCTTCCGGCACAACTCTTCAATACTGTCAACAATTTCCACGCCGAATTTGTCCCGCAATTGATTAGTGAATTTTTCCACCCGGTTAGCTGAGGCACCAATATCTGGTGAGCCACCTGGATAGCCTACCACGACTTTGCAGCTGTAATTCTTTTCAGGGTCGTTGATAAGCCGGGTAAAGGCGATAACATGTGACGTGTCCAGGCCTATCATACCGATGCGGAAGACCTTTTCTTCAGCCCCTGCATAAAGTGGCAGCACCAAAACAATTGACAAACTAATCAGCAAAATGGTCCGATTCATAAACAAACCTCCATCAAATTTAACGTTCTTTTGCAGCTATAATACTTGAGCTGCCCACAAAATTCCAATTCGTTTTGCAAACATCTGCCTCCCCCACATTCAGCAATTATCCTACCGGTCGAGAGACAGCCAAACTGTCATCTCTGATACGCCACGATTACTCCAGGTGTAATAAGGTATCAACCTGATCATTACCTTCTCTTTCCTTTGTGGCGACAATTGCCTGTAGAGATGATTTGACCAATCACCCTCTTCAACAACTTCGGCTTTTCCTTCTAAGACTATGACGCCTGCCAAAAGCTCCTTGTCAAATCGGGGCTTTAACTTGATATTACGAGGAATCACTATCTCAGAAATCCTAACGCCCTCTGGCAAATCAATAGATTCCAGACAATACACAATCGGCCCTCGCTTTATTGCGACTTGATTACGGATTTCCTCTACCAATGGATGGGCTTCGATGAGCTGGACTGGCATAGTCAAATTAAGCTCGATTACATCACCTGCTGACCATATCCTATCTAATGGAAAATATTTGCCTGGCTGCAAATCACCTCGGACAGCCTGCCCATTAACCTTCAATACCACTTCTTTTGCCCAACCTGGAATACGTAGTATCACCGCAAACTTCTTCTTGCTCGGCACATCCACGGCAATTTTTATCTTGCCGTCCCACGGATAATCGGTCTCCTGTTTTAATTTAACTTTTGTGCCGTCAGCAAGCTCAGTGTCCAGCTTGTTGCTGCCATACAAGTTTATCCATACGCCTTCATTTGAGATGCTATAGGCCCAACCATGTACCTTGGCAATGGTGCGAACAATATTAGGTGGACAGCAAAAGCAACTTAAGTAAGGCTGTCGTGTGGGCAAATCCCAGGATAAAAGGGGTGTATCTTTAGTTCGACGAAGGACATTGGTATAGAAAAAGTTTTTTCCATCGATACTAATTCCCGAAAGGGCACTATTATAAAGCACTAATTCCATAATGTCGGCGAAGCGAGCATCTCCGGTAATAGCTAACATTCGCCAGTTCCACATAGCATTAGCGATGTTGGCGCACGTCTCGCTATAAGCGGTGGAATTAGGCAGTTGATATTCTCTGCCATAAGCTTCATGCACGCTGTCCCGGGCTGATGATTCACCATGATGCAAAGCGCCCGTTGCTCCGGTGACATACATTTTTTGAAGAGCCACATTTTGCCAGATTTTTTCAAGCGCGCTTAATAGTGTCTTGTCACCGGTCTCAGCGTACACGTCTGCAGCGCCGACGTAAAGATAATTAGCGGTAACCGCGTGGCCAACAGCTTCGGTTTCCTTTCGCAAAGGGCTGCGAGTTTGATTCTGGTCCGTACCACCTGGTGCCGAACCACGCATATCCACAAAAACTTTAGCCAGTTGCAAATATTTATCATCCTGCGTGGTTCGATAAAGCTCGACTGCACCCATAATATTAGAAGGATTAAAGCCAAAATGTGCTAACCGCCGGTCACGGCCCTTGAAGGTTCTATAAAGATAATCACCGGTTTTTCCGGCAATATTCAATAAATTAGGTTTCCCGGTCGCTCGATAATGGATACACCCAGCCGTCATCAGATGCCCCATATTATAAAGCTCATGATAATTGAGCTTTTCGAAGCGTTTCGTTACGTTTCTGTAGCCAAGGATAATGGGGGTAGAGATGTATCCATCTTCCTGCTGGGCCTGGCCAATCACTTCTATGACCTTATCCATCAGTCGGTCAAGTCCGTCATCTTTCGTTACAGCATATACATGCGCAGTAGCTTCCAGCCATTTGTAAAAGTCGCCATCATGCCACCAGGTGCCTTTGAATTCGCCTTTTTTCAGGCCTGCTGCAACGAGAAAATTTGTATATGCATGGCTAATATTTGGATCTTTCAGCAGCCGCCACATATTGGGAATCATAACCTTGTGACATAGGTCGAACTTTTCAGCCCAAAATCCTTTCGTCCATTTTACATCGTCGATATCAACGCTTCTCAGTTTCACATAGGGACTGGATGATGTATTGGTTATGCCGCGGTCTTTCGCCGATACGGCGATGCTTATCAGTACCACAAACATAACAATGCTACAACTTCTCAGGTAATTTAGCATTTTGGGCCTCTCTTTTGTAAAAACTCCCAAATAGACTCAGAGCTTATTCTGGGTGTTCTCTTTTTCCTTTTCCAGATGTTGCCCGATTTGTTTTAGCTGTTTGCTTATCTGCTCGCCCTGCCGCAGCAGCTTTTCGAGCTGTTCATGTATCGTTCTTGAGCCGAGGATGCTCTGGGCAAAGAGCAGGAAAAATATCAGCGCAATGGCGCCGCCGATAGCGATAAAGCTTACCCCCCACATAATCCTTTCTATAAGGTCGTACATATCGGTGTTCATTGCGTCGTCCTTGAATCGTCCTTTCTTTTGCTTATTTCTTACAATATCCAAAACTGCCATATTCGTCAAACTAAAATCCATATCCTCAAGCGTCGCTGGGCAGCCCAAAGATATTTAGTCCTCCAATTTTATTCGGGAATTCTTCTGCTCTTTTGTTTAGCCGTCGCCGGCAGGGCGACCCAATTTCAGAACATAATCAACAATCAATTGCCAGGCCGTTTGTATTTTTGCCGCATGTTTTTTATATTTTAATTAGTTCCTGTTACGGAAACAACATCTGTCATTCCCGCGAAAGCGGGAATCCAGCTTTTTAGTCTATAGACTCTTGCTTTCGCAGGACTGACATAACGAAAACAGCTTTCCGCAACAGGTACTAATTAGCGCATAGAAGTGAAAAGAGCTGTTTCCAGTCCGGCTGATTCTTTGGGCCAGACCGGTATAATTCGTGGTTCGCAGACTACTGTCATTCCCGTGAAACTTGTGCCTGCGGAAGCAGGTAGTGAGAATCCAGATATAGGCTGTGCTCTGGGGCCCCCAAACGCCATATAATGCGTTTGGGTAACCCCTCTGCACACTATTCAATTAGTAACATGAATATAACAAAGACCAAAAAGCAGATAAAACAGATGAAGCAGCAGCTAAAAGCTGCCAAGCTCAAGCGTGATTTTCGCCTTCTCAAACTGGCCTTGGTCCTGGTCATACTGGCGATAGTGGCAGCTTTTATGACCGGCCGAATCCGGCTCTGGTAACGCCCGCAATCGCTTTTTGCTTTCCCTCGGCTGCGCCTTTTCTGTGCCCCTCCGCACCTAAAGTCTGCACTTTTCCTCAGACCTACATGCAATGCCCATTACGCACTGCGCAGCATGAAAGCGCCATTGTGAGGAGTCCACCTTGGGCAGACGACGCAGCAATCTCCTCCTTGTTATTCCGAGCCCTTCACTTCGTTCAAAGAATAACCTCCGCGAAGAATCTCCTGGCAATATTCGCCAAGCACGACACAGTACCAAAAATATGAAGGCCTATACTGAATCAAATCAGTATAGGCCTCGATCGATGCAATACTAACGGTTAGCTATCCAGCCTTGTATCAGCCTTCTTACCGCTCAGAAGCCTCC
>JBHIDV010000146.1:0-7015 GCA_046760285.1 Sedimentisphaerales bacterium | reverse complement strand
GCAGTAAAAAATACCTGTATTTTTCGCTCTTAGCGAGCGAAAAATCCGTTTGGGGAACCCCCAAAACTCCAATAATAAGAATCGTGGCAATCCCCCCGCGCAGGCGGGGGCAAAAGTAAGACCTCACTCCGCGGGAACCCTCAGATACATTTTTCATAGCAAAACCTCCTAAAAACATCGCATATCGCCTGTCGCGTATCGCTTATCGCTTGTAGCATATCGCTAATCGCTTATCGCTTGTCGCAATTCCCTTCTTGATTCGCCATTTGCGATTTTCGATTTGCGATACGCGATACGCAACAGGACAGTGGTGAGTTCCTCAAGAAACAGTCGGGCTTTTTTGGCCTCGGTTAGTGTTTGCTTTAGGTCTCCTAACTTAAGGCATTCCACGACCAGCGGGCCTTGGGTGAAGCCGCCTTTCTGCAGTCTTGCCAGAACCGCCGGAAAGTCTACCTCGCCCGTGCCCGGTGTTACTGCCACGTTCTTGGGGTGGCGGTAATCTTTGATGCACATGCCGGTCACGAGCCCGTCTACGGTCGCAGCGTCGGCGACCGGGTCCAGCTCACCATTCGAGTAGTAAAGGATATTGCCGGGGTCGTACCAGATACGAAAGTTTTTGTGGCCGACCATCTCGACAGCTTTGCGACACTGCGGCCCGGTGGCGTTAAGGCCACCATGCGGCTTGATAATGATAGCGACGCGCATCTTATCAGCATAGTCACAACACTCGGCGATCGCCTTGTAATATGCCTCGTAGAGCTGCTTTTTGCCGGTTCCGCCCATTAGCAAACTTCTCGCACCGCAGGCGGCACAATTGTCGATGAGTTTTTTGAGCTCATCAATGCCTGCCTGGAGCGACTTGGCCACCGAGATGTTACCGCCCCATACTGATAATATCGCCAGGCCGCGTTTCTTTACCTCTTGGCCAACCTGCTCAGCCTCTTGGCGTGTAGTAGAGACCGAAATCACTAATCTGGTCTTGGACTTGGTGGTCATTAGGCCAGCGTATTTGAAGCCTGCCTCGGCAATGGCATCCAGTGCGATACGGTAATCGTATTTAGCCCAAGGACGTGTGTAACAACCGATTTGCCAGCGGCCCTTCTTGCTTTCGCAAGAAAGCAGGGGGGTGGGTTTCGTCTTATCCACGGCAGGTGATGCCACGGCGTAGGCTGCTGCCAATCTGCCACATGTCTGGTAGGCCAGTCCTGTTATGCTGAACTTTAGGGTTCGGTCCAAGAAATCTCGACGCCGAAGCTGTTCATTTTGCTCGCTCTTTTTTCTCATAAGATACCTTTCATATCTAACATATTAAACTATGATAGTGTCCTGATAGTGTTAGCCCGGACGAATCTCACGTTTCTGGGGGTCGTAGGTCATTCGTTGGCCGTTGTCGTACGACTGCATCGCCATAATACAGGCCACCGCGTGCTGGTATCCAGCGTCGATGGAGGCGTTTGGCTCTTTACGGGTCCGCAAGCACCGCAGCCAATCGAGGAAATGGTCTGGACGTGGAACCTCTTGGACCGGATTCTTTCCACGTATCGGCCCTTTTTTCTTGGGGTTGGCCCCCTCTGCAGTCAGAATCGGCGCATTCCAGTTGACCATGTCCAGCACGCCCTGGTCTCCGAAAATCTTGAAGCTGTTGCCGCTGCCGTTGCCGAAGTTCGTGGAATAGCTAACCATAAAACCCTCAGGGTAAATCCACAGGGCCTGCACATGGTCGGGGCAGGTGAAATTGTGCTTGTCCTTCCAGGTGAATGTGCCGCCCAAGCACACACAACTGGTGGGGAACTTTGCGCCAGTAATGTAATGCACAAGGTCGATAAAGTGGCTGCCCAGCCCTGGAACTGGGCCGTCGGAGAACTCTCGATAACCGTACCAGCCTGAGTATAGAACTGGGTCAAAGGGCCGCCACGGACGGTCCATCAGGAACTCCTTCCAGTCAACGTCTTGTTCCTTAACGCCTTTGATGTACCTATACCAATAAGGCTGCGCGCTATTGCGGCACTGCTCGATCCGCGCAACTTTGCCCAGGATACCGGTCTTGTAGAGTTCACGGCAACCGGTGAAGGTCGGGTAGCTCCGCAATTGTGTGCCGACCTGCACGACAATATTGGCCTTTTTTACGGCGTCATAGGCACTTTTAAGTCTATCAAGCCTCATGGCGAGTGGTTTTTCGCAGTAGGCATCTTTGCCAGCCTTGGCAGCGGCCTTAAGGTGGATGGTGTGCTGGTGGTCACACGAGGCGATCATAACGGCGTCCACGTCTTTTAAGGCCAGCAAGTCGCGGTATGATGAGAACTGTCGTGCCTCGCGGCCATACCATTCCTTAACTTGAGCGGCGGCAGCTTCCCGACGCAGCCGCCAAGGGTCACATACAGCCGTAATCTCAATATTCTCAGTCTCAGCATATTTGTGCACGCCGGGCATATGGACGCCTAAGCCCCGGCCGCCACAACCTATTATGCCGATCGAGATTCGGTCATTGGCACCAAGTACACGGCTGGGGTTCCCAGCGGCTATATATCGCCGCTGGGGTCCCCTGTAGCTGGTAGCAGAAAGTAATAGGGCACCACCGCTGGCTGCAGCCTTTTTTAGAAATTTGCGGCGACAGTAACCTTGCATTGCTCATCCTCCCAAAATAGACTAATTTTCAATTTCCGATTGACGATTGTCGATTGCATTATAAATCCTAAATTGAAGATCGCAAATCGAAAATCTGCTTGTTAATCCTGTCCAAGATAATAAGATAAGTGGTGGTTGTACATTATCAAGGGACCCCACTACGCGGGAACCCAAGGAGTTTTGTATGGACCGATACATTTGTATACATGGCCATTTCTATCAGCCGCCCAGAGAAAATCCCTGGCTGGAATACATTGAACTACAGGACGCCGCCTACCCCCATCACGACTGGAATGAAAAAGTAACTCAAGAATGCTATCGGCAAAATGCTGCTTCGCGGATACTTGGACCGGATAGAAAAATCATCGATATAGTAAACAACTACGCGAGCATCAGTTTCGACTTCGGGCCGACACTTTTGCATTGGCTGGCCTTACAAGCTCCAGATGTATATGAAAAAATCTTAGAAGCGGATAGGCAAAGCAGAGAAGTGTTTTCAGGGCACAGCACCGCCTTAGCTTGCGCCTACAATCATATTATATTGCCTCTGGCTAATACCAGAGACAAGCACACCCAGGTTATTTGGGCTATACGCGACTTTGAGGCTCGCTTTAGGAGGTTCCCAGAAGGGATGTGGCTGCCTGAAACGGCGGTGGATATCGAAACACTGGAGGTACTGGCCGAGCATGGAATTAAATTCACCATTCTTGCTCCTCGTCAGGCTAAGCAGGTTCGCAAAATCGGAGTGAAGCGGCCCGCTGCCCCGTCTTGCGACGGGAGTCGCAGGGGCCAGTGGCAAAAAGTTGATGAGAACAGTTTGGACATAAAAATGCCGTACCTTTGCAACCTGCCTTCGGGCAAGAGCATCAGCTTATTTTTTTATCACGGACCAACATCGGCTGATGTTGCATACGGTGGACTGCTACATAGTGGGGAGGCCTTCGCCGCGCAACTTTCCGAATCATTCCAGGACAACAGCGAGCCAGCCCAACTGGTGCATATTGCGACGGATGGTGAATCCTTCGGACACCATCACCGCCATGGCGATATGGCTTTGGCCTATTGTCTTCACTATATCCAAACTAACGAACTGGCCAAGATAACCACCTATGGTGAGTTCCTGGAGAAATTTCCACCTTCACATGAGGTCGAAATCTGGGAAAACAGTTCCTGGAGTTGTGCCCACGGGCTGGAAAGATGGAGGAGTAACTGTGGCTGTTGTGCGGACCAATCTAAAAGCTTCCAGCAGCAGTGGCGAGCGCCCTTGCGACAGGCGCTCGACCAAATTCGAGACAAAATGGCAGAGACTTACCAGATGCGGATGAGCCAATATTGCTCTGACCCCTGGGGACTGCGAAACGAATATATTACTGTGGTAAACGATAGGACAGCCGAGAATGTCGGGAATTTTATTCGCAAAGCAACAGGTAGAGACCTGCCACACGAGGATAAAGTCACTTTTCTCAAACTGCTGGAAATGCAGCGGATGGCAATGTTGATGTACACAAGCTGTGGATGGTTCTTCGACGATATCTCAGGGCTCGAAACAGTCCAGATTATGCAATACGCAGCCAGGGCGATGCAGTTACATCATGAGGTAACCAACATAGATTTGCTAAGTGAATTTAAAAATGTGCTCAAAGAAGCTCCTGCCAGGACAAGAGACCCTGCCAGGGTGGAATCCAAAGAATTAAGCAGGGTCGCCAAACGCGAAAAAATGCCCCTGCCTTCGCAGGGGCAAGCTTGCCCCCGTGAAAACGGGGGTTTGGCGGACCCCAGCAACGGTGAGCAGGTCTATCGAGCCTATGTAGAACCAACTCGCATTGACCTGCATCGAGTAGGTGCTCATTTTGCTTTGAGCTGCTTATTTGAAGAATCTCCGAAGCAAGACAGGGACATTTATTGCTACTCGGCAAATATGGAAGATTTCCAGCGCTTAGGAGCCGGTATCCAAACACTGGCTACCGGCAGAGCAACTATCCAATCTAATATTACTCTGGAAAAAGGCACTATCGATTTAGCAGTACTGCATCTCGGCGACCATAACTTAATGGCAGCTTTGACTTCTCGTATGCCAGATGAAGATTTCCACCGCATGCGCCAAGAGCTTAGCCGTTCCTTTCGTAAAGCAGACACCAATGAAGTAATGCGACAGATGAATATCTGGTTCGCCGAAAAAAACTATTCGCTCTGGCACCTGTTCAAAGACCAGCAGCGACGGATACTGTACGAGCTGCTCGAAAATACCTGGCAGGAAATAGAAAGCTCTTTTAGGCACTTCTACGAGCATAATTACGCCATAATGCTTATGATTCGAGGTATGAATATGCCCTTGCCGAAAGCTCTTTCCGCCCCGGCAGAGTTTGTCCTCAACCAGGATTTGTGTAGTGTTATTTCCTCTGAGCAGATTGACCTTGACCGCCTGCAGAGTCTTGCTGATGACGCCCTGAGGTTAAAACTTACCCTCGACGAGACCACTTTGAGCTTTGTTGCGGGTCGTCGAATTAATCAGCTTATGAGTCAGCTCAAAGAAAGGAGCGATGACGTTGACCTGTTGGCGGTCATTGAAAGGGCCCTTTGTATTTTGAGCAATGTAACTTCCGATATGGATCTTCAAGCTGCGCAGAACGTGTTCTTTTCTGTGGGCAAGGAAAAATATCAGCAGAAGAAAAAACAAGCCCAGGAGCAAGACAAGGGTGCTGTACGATGGGTTGAACTTTTTGAAAGCCTATCGCGATATTTGGGTGTCGTAGTTCAGGCCGACCCCATTTCGCAAAAAGATGGCGAAATGGAAACCCAGTGACAGTATGAAAGAAAGAGCGAGTGGAATACTATTGCATATCACCTCGTTGCCCTCGAAATATGGCATTGGTGATTTTGGTCCTGAAGCTTATCGATTCGCTGATTTTCTAAAGAAGGCTAACCAAACGTACTGGCAGATACTACCTCTGAATTATACCACGCCCAGAACCGCACACTCTCCCTATAGCTGTCTTTCCGGCTTTGCGGGAAACCCGCTGCTTATAAGTCCTGAGCTGTTGTGCCGTCGTGGCCTTCTGACGAAAAGCGACATCAAAAATGTACCTGGTTTGCCCCAGGCCAGCGTCGATTACACCCGGGTAGCCGCTTACAAGAAAAGATTGTTGCAAATCGCCTTTAGGCGGTTTAAAGATGCAGGCGAACCACCTGACTTTAAACTATTTTGCACTCAGAATAGTTTCTGGCTGGATGACTTTGCAAGCTTCGTGGTTTTACGGCAACACTTTGGTAGGCGTCTGTGGAATGACTGGCCTACTGCTGTCAGAGACAGAAATAAAAAAGCCCTTAAATCAATAAAGAGCCAATTCCAGCAAGACATAGACCGACAACTGTTCCTGCAGTATATCTTCTATCAGCAGTGGTCCGATCTGAAGCACTACTGCAGGCAAAATGGCATCCAGATAATCGGTGATATCCCTATCTACGTGACTTTCGATAGCGCGGATGTCTGGTCTCATCCGGAGATTTTCAAGCTGAGTCGAGCCAAGAAGCCCCGCTATATCGCAGGTGTCCCGCCAGATTATTTTAGCCGAGCGGGTCAATTGTGGGGCAATCCCGTCTACAATTGGCAAAGGCTAAAGAATAGCGACTATTGCTGGTGGATGCACCGGATAAAACATAATCTTGACTTGTTCGACTTGGTGCGTATAGACCATTTTCGGGGCTTCGTTGCGTACTGGCAGGTCCCTGCAGCTCATAAGAGTGCCCGAGATGGAAGATGGGCCAAAGGCCCGAAGGAGGACTTCTTTAACGCGTTGTTAAGGTACATCAATCCTGTGCACATCATTGCTGAGGACCTGGGGCGTGTCACCGCCGATGTTAGAGAGCTCATTCATAAGTTTGGCTTTCCTTGCATGAGAGTATTGCAGTTTGGCTTCGATGGCGATGCCAATAAAAATCCTCACATCCTGCACAACCACATAGAAAATTGCGTTGTTTATACTGGCACGCATGATAACAATACGGCGAGAGGCTGGTTTTCCAAAGAAGCCGAACCTGAGCAGAAGAAAAGGCTGTTTGACTATCTCGGACGCAAGGTATCAGCTAAGGAAATACATTTGATTTTGATTCGGCTGGCATTCAGTTCTGTCGCCAGGATTGCTATAATACCTATGCAGGACATACTTGGGCTGGGTGAGAAGGCCCGGATGAACCGCCCTGGTACAATCAAAGGTAACTGGCGATGGCGGCTTCAGCCGGGACAATTAACAGCTACTGTTGCCAGGAGGTTAAAAGACCTCACGCAGATTTACGGAAGAGACTGACGGCTGGTTTTCTGTAACGCTGATAGAAGCCAATGGGAGTGTTGGGACTCGAACCCAAGACCTACGGCTTAAAAGGCCGTTGCTCT
>JBHIDV010000145.1:0-7016 GCA_046760285.1 Sedimentisphaerales bacterium | reverse complement strand
GAGCTGGAAACACTGCTGGAATATTTTAAGGCCCGAGGCAAGAGCACCGGGCTGGTAACGACTACGGCCATGACACACGCCACGCCGGCCTGCTTCGGCGCCCACGAGCCGGCTCGCTCCAACTTTGAGCAGATAGCCGCGGATTACCGGCTGCAGAGCCGGCCTAATGTGCTGTTCGGTGGCGGTGGCTACGGGATGACTGTCGAACAGTTCGTCAGCGCAGGATACACCGTTGTTACTGATAATGCAGGCATGCAGGCACTGGACACCGAAAACGTCAGCATGGTTTCCGGACAATTTGGCATCGACCACTTACCCTACGAATACAACGGGCTGGGGTCACTGCCACATCTGTCTGAAATGACCACCACTGCGCTGAGCATATTGGACAACGAACCAAACGGTTTTTTCCTGATGGTCGAAGGTGGACGCATCGACCATGCCTGCCATGACAATAACCTTCGGCGAGCTGTCCTGGAGACAGTTGAGTTCGACAATGCCGTGCAGGTGGCAATGGACTGGGCAGCAGGACGCACCGACACGCTGATACTTGTAACCGCAGACCACGAAACCGGCGGGCTGATTGTGTTAGCCAACAATGGTGCCGGCGTGCTGCCCACCGTCTCTTGGAGTAGTACCACTCATACAGCCGCTAACGTGCCGGTTTACGCCTGGGGCGTGAATGCTGATATAATTTCCGGGGTTATGGACAACACGGAGATGTTTGGAGTTGTTACCGCTGGTCCACAGGCATGGAGGCCCGACCCGGCTGATGGTGCCGTACATCCACAGACTTGGGCGACCCTTAGCTGGAGAATGGGAGCCGGTGCGGCCTCACACGATGTGTATTTCGGCGAGAATTTTGACGATGTCAATGACGGCACCGGCGAGACGTTTCGAGGCAACCAGACCGAGACATCTTTTGCTGTTGGTTCTGCTGAGTCTGCTTATCCGGAGGGTCTTGTTCGAGGGGTAACTTACTACTGGCGGGTCGATGAGGTCAATGATCTGGACCCGAATAGTCCGTGGAAAGGCGATGTCTGGAGCTTTACGGTTCCCCCCGAGACTGCCTATAACCCCAAGCCGGCTGACGGTGCCATACATTGGGATACCTGGGTGAACCTTGAGTGGTCAGCGGGGGCTTATGCGGTCTCGCACTACGTGTATTTCGGCGAGAATTTTGACGATGTCAATGACGGCACCGGCGGCACGTTCCAAGGCAACCAGACCGAGACCATTTTTACTGTTGGTCTTGCTGGAGCTCCTTATCCGGAGGGTCTTGTTCCGGGTACAACTTACTACTGGAGAATCGATGAGGTCGTTGGCGTCGGCAGGGCCAGTAAGACGCTCAAAGGGGACGTCTGGAGCTTTACACTTGCCCCCACGACCGCCAATGTTGTTGAAGGCTTTTTTAGTATGCACAGGAAAGTCCACATCCTACCCTACCTGCCGATCAGCCAGTTTGCAGTAAGCTGGCGGAAATCATGCAGGTCAACTTTCCCATCGCCGGTGAAGTCGGCTTTGCCGCATTGGCCACAGTTGGCCTGCCGGGCCCGCGCTCCGCGGGAAGACCGCCAATGAATAGAAAACAAAGCGAAATCTACGTTGTCCACATCGCCGTCACCATCTATGTCACCGATTTGGGGTATGCCCTGATATAGATGTACCTTTCCGTCGCCAGCTCCGATCAGGATGTCAAGATAGCCATCGCCTGTCCAGTCGCATACGAATGGCCTTGAACGTGGCGAGCCCGAAAGGTCGATAGGGACGCCATCAGATTCGATGAGCGAGTAATCTGAGAAACTCGGCTCAGCATCGGTGCCCACATTGCGGTAGAACAAAAGCTGGCCATCGGTGTTACCTGTCAGCAGGTCCTTGTTGCCGTCGCCATCCAGGTCAAGCACCACCGGACTCGAGCGTTCAGACGGCACGACCAGGTCGTTACCGTTTTGCTGAAGGAGCACCCCTGAGTACCAGGTCGTGAAGAAAGAGGGGGGAATCGCGCCGCCGCAGCCGCAGTTCAGATAAATGTGTATCTTGCCATCGCGTGCACCAACGATTAGGTCGGTTCTTCCGTCATTGTCCCAATCCAAAAACGTGGGGGTCGCTCGAAATCCAACATCGAGTTCATTCATGTTCCGCCAGGCTAATACCCCCTTGCCGTCATCAAAGACGGGGTTGCTGTCGGTGCCGATGTTGAGGAAGATTTTGACGGTCCCATCAGCCAGGCCTACCAGCAAGTCCTTGCGGTCGTCGGCATCCCAGTAAACCACCCGAGGGAAACATCCCTGACAGCCAGCGGCGGGGACAGTCAGGTCGGCGCCGTTGGATTGCACGTAAAAGTAGTCTGAAAACTGCGGATTGGATTCGGTTCCCACATTGAGATAGACGCGGACCTTGCCTGCAGGATAGGCGCCACTTCCTTGGCCGATGACAAGGTCCTTGAGATGGTCATTATTCCAATCTACGAAGGATGGCACTGAGTAGCCGGGCACTTCGATGTCCACGCCGTTGGCTTTAACCAGCTCTTCAGGTCCCAAATCCAGCAGAAAAGACGTGGCTGGTTCGGGTATACCCTGGTATAGATACACCTTTCCATCACCGGCCCCAACCAGCACATCTCGGTAGCCATCACCCGTCCAGTCGGTCACGTACGGCCGTGCCCGCGGCGAAGCCCCAGTAATGGCGTCCACTTTAATCCGAACGCCATCGGACTCAAGGAAGGATTGACCCGAGAAGGTCGGCGCCGCGTCTGTTCCTACATTACTATAGAACGATAGTTGGCCTGTGGAGTTACCTATCAAAAGGTCTTTCTTTCCGTCATCGTCCAGATCAATAATCACAGGGCTCGAACCGGGTGCATGCATAGTCAGGTCGGAACCGTCTTGCAGGACGAACGTCTCCACAAGAAAGTCCGGCGAGGTGTCGGTTCCCTGGTTAATAAACAGATGAACCTTGCTGTCGTTAGCTCCGACGACCAGGTCTCTCCTGCCGTCGTTGTTCCAGTCGACAACCGTGGAGGCGGCTAAATCACCCACGTCGATATTCGCTTTGGAACCTGCTTGTCCGACCTGGAGAAAAAAACCGTCACTGAAAAGGGGATTTGCGTCTTCACCGATATTCAGGTAAATCATGACCGTCCCATCGAACTGTCCCACGAGCAAATCTTTACGTGCGTCCCCGTCCCAGTCAACCACTCGAGGAAACAAGCCCTGAGCGGAGCAGATACATTCATCGCCGACATAGGTTATAGTCGCCCCGTCGGACTTGCCAACGTAAAAGTAATCCGAGAACTGTGGCTTGGACGGCGTTCCCTCATTCAGGTACACCCGTATCCCGGGGGTCTGCCAATTACCGCCTTCGCCAATCACCAGGTCTTTCCTGCCGTCGTTATTCCAATCCACATAAGACGGCACAGAGTAACCCGGTACAATGATGTCAACGCCGTTGGCCTGCACGAATTCTCCAGGCTGGAGATTGAGCAATGAAGCAAGTCCGTCATTTGCAATCATTGTCAACACGGAAGCTGCTGATATCACCAGCACTATGCGTTTCATCTTACGTTTCTAATTGTGTAAACAAAAAAACCCACTCCGATAATAGCCTTTTTAGGCTGGGCAGGTTGGCAGGAAACAACAAAAATATTTCCTCACATCCTTGGTTCATTTCAGTGTATCTGATTAAGTGAAAAATTTCAAGAGAAAACCGCTGATCTTTTTCAAGGAATCCTGTTTTTTCTTTGGTCTTAGCTCTAAAGAGTCTATAATTTCCCTTTGTATTTCTCACGTAACCGACAATGGACTAAGTTATCCTGGTGAAAATCTGAAAGAGGGCGTGTGTTAAACCGAAAGGAGACCGAGATGAGCCAAAACAATCGCGCAAACCGCCAGATACATAGCCACATCAGCCGACGCAATATGCTTCAAATCACTGCTGGTATGGGCGCTGCCAGCGCTGCAGCTTTGACACTTCCGGCTTGTGCCGTGGTGAACAAACGTGTGGAAAGAGCTGCTGCCAAAGGTCGCATTAAGCAGTCCATTGCTTATTGGTGCTTTGAGAAACACTGGAGCCTTGAATGGACCTGCCAGATTGCTAAACAGCTCGGCTGCAAGAGCATAGAGCTGGTCGAGCCGGAACGTTGGCCTATGCTCAAGGAGTACGGCCTAATCTGTGCCATTGCCAATAGCCACTGGTTCGACAAGGGGATGAATAATCCCGAGTACCATGACATGTGTATCAAGAAAATCCAGGACGCCATCGACGCCTGCGCTGAGTATGGTTTTCCCAGTGTCATCACCTTCACCGGCTTCCGCGAGGGCATTCCAGACGATGTGGGCATTGAAAACTGCGTCAAGGGCTACAAGAAAATCATTGGCTACGCTGAGAAGAAGAAGGTCAATCTCTGTTTGGAGATTCTCAACAGCCGGGTGGATGTGGAGATGAAGGGCCATCCCGACTACCAGGGCGACCACACTGATTACTGTATGGAAATCGTCAAGCAGGTCGGCTCGCCGCGGATGAAGCTGTTGTTCGACATTTATCACGTGCAGGTAATGGATGGTGACATTATCCGCCGCATCCGCCAGTACAAGGACTACATCGGCCACTACCATACTGCCGGTAATCCAGGCCGAGGCGAACTCGACGATACGCAAGAGATCAACTACAAGCCGATTATGCAGGAGATCGTCAGGACCGGCTACACCGGTTACGTGGGCCAGGAGTTCATTCCCACCCGCGACCCGCTAAAGAGCCTTAAAGAAGCCGTCACCCTATGCGATGTATAACGAAAAACGCTCGGTCAGGAAGCCTTACCAATCCGGTCTTGGTGGTCCGCTCGGCCAGCTTAATACAAAAGTATTACCAGGCGGATATGCTGAGACACGTTCGACATGCCCGTCCACAAACACCGCATTGGCAAAACCCTTATTCAGGTCTCCACCCGGAGGCATGTGGTAGGTAGCGAAGCAATCAGTGTTACAGGGAGGTGTGGAACGTAAATTGTTGTCATTGATTCCTGCAGCACTAAGGCCCGGAATAGGCCATGTATTTTCCTCAGAGAAGAAAAACACCCGCTGCGGATTCACTACTTGGGACTCCTTGCGAACTTTCGCATAGCTGGTACGAAATTGTGCGGGCACCGAATTCCACGCATCACCGTTGAGGTAGGAATTCATACAGTAACTATATTGAGGTTCGATGGGAATTGTCCTACCATCACACCTGTAGCAGCCCATCATCTTAGCAACAACGTAGAATTCGGGACACATATGAATATCTTTATCCTTCAGATAGGGCCAGAGTTGGCCGGCACGCTCCGGGTTAAGTGCAAAATTCTTGCTGGCATCGTGCCATCCACATCCGACATAATCAAAATCTTTCCAGAGCCAGCGGAATGAATAAGGAAAAAAGCCTTCGTTATCGTCTAAATACATCCTTGCCGCCAACCCATACTGTTTCAGGTTGGCTCTACAAACGATGTCCCGTACCTGCTTTTTCGCCCGCTGCAGTGCCGGCATCAATATCGCCATCAACAATGCGATAATAGCAATCACCACTAAAAGCTCGATTAACGTGAATGCTTTTTGTTTATTCATAGTCATATTCCTCCCAGCTATGTACATATAACTGGTTATTCATACGATGTTAAAACCGATGTTCTCTTGTATTTGTCTTTTGCTTTTTTCCACGGTCTTAGCTGCTTTGCTAAAAATAATATACCATAAATAAGATTTTTTGCAATATTGAAAATCTTGCGATAGCCCATTTTTGGAGGCTGTTTGGTTGTAAGGCGGGAATTTAGAATAGGTTGTAGCCTTTTGAGGCTTGTAATTGATACAACGGCTAATAGTTTTTTCTCTTCATACCAAAACGACCATAATCGATTGTTCATGCCGAGCGATGTGTAATATGTGTATCAGAGGCAGAAATCTTACCACTCAGGTGGTGTCCCTCCGCTGGGCCAGCTTAATTTGAAAGTGTTGCCCAGCGGGTATGCTGAGACCTGTTCGACATGACTATCCACAAACACCGCATTGGCAAAACCCTTATTTATGTCTGAACCCGGTGCATTATGGTAGGTAGCAAAGCAATCTGTCGTACCGTCAGGTGTGGAACGCAAGTTGTTATCATTGAGCGCAGCGTTGCTAAGACCTCGAACTACCCAGGTATTTTCCTCAGAGAAGAAGAACACCTTCTGGGGATGCTTTACTTGGTTTTCCTTTCGAACCTTCCCCAGCTTAGGTTTGTACTGTGGCGGCACAGACCGCCATGCATCTCCATTGAGGTAGGAGTTCATGCTGTAACTATATTGAGGCTCTATCGGAATCGTTGAACCAGTACAATAGTGACAGCCCATCTGCTTGGCAACAACATTGAATTCAGGGCAGAGGTGAATGTTTTTTTCCTTCAGGTAGGGCCAGAGCACGCCGCCCAGTTCAGGGTGTTGGTTGAGATTTTTGCTTGCGTCGTGCCATCGACAGCGTCTGCCGCCATCTTTGTATAGCCAGTCAAATGAATAAGGGAGTGAGCCATCATTGTCGTCAATGTACAGCCTTGCTGCCAGGCCGTATTGATTTAGATTGGATCTACAAATAATTGCCCTGGCCTGCTTTTTCACCCGCTGTAGAGCCGGCATTAAGATCGCCATCAATAGTGCAATAATGGCAATCACCACCAGTAGTTCTATTAACGTAAAGCCCATTCGATAGATCGAGACTTTGCCAATTCGTTTAGCCATAATGATAATCCTCTTAAATATTTTTACTATTCATAATCTTGATTTATGAGTTTTAGTAGTCTTTACAGTTTCTCATCCATATCGGCCAATTGTCTGGCAGTACGCCGCCGTCTTTTGTCCAAGGCCCTGACGTGTCAAAATTGCGATGCCACTTAAATGTCCATAACTCTTTAAGGCCTACCCTTCGTGCGGACCAATCCGCAAATAGACAATTCTGGGTTAGACGGTGCCGATCAACACAGACAGTACGCATCTCACCCTTACCTCCACTATGAAA
>JBHIDV010000144.1:0-7024 GCA_046760285.1 Sedimentisphaerales bacterium | reverse complement strand
CCATTTATTAAGGTTTTCTTTAACAAAATCGTCATCTGTAAGATGGGGATAATCCCGTATTATCTTATCAATTTTGTCAGCTTGGCCGGGCGAGAGTTGTTCATTGGGATTGAGCGTCCTTACCTCTGGCAAGAGCCCTTGTTTAGTAAGGATATAAGAGATTCCCGGAATGCAGCCGGCAAAATGGTTGTCGGCATCGAAAATGGCCTTGTTGGCTAACGTCACTTGGCTGGCCAACGTTAGCATATCCTGCGGGACCTGCGTTTTGGTTTCGCGAATTTTTTTTATACGATTGAGGTATTCAACCGCCCGTTTAGTCCAGCAGGCCCATTGTCCCAACAAGCCGCCGACAATCCGAACCGATATTACTTTGCCATTGATGTTAAACTCATACTGGGTGAGCAAATCGCCAATTATGTGGTCATCGTTGCCTGTATATAATGCGATTTCGTTGGTTCTGCCAGAATGAGCAACTGCTTCGAGCACGTCCAGGGTTTGGTATCGATTGAACGGCGAGATTTTTATAGCCTGCACGTTCGGTATCTGAACAAACTTTCTCCAGAACTCGACAGGCAGCGTCATGTGGCTTATTACCTGCTGCAAATAAAATCCCATAATCGGTATAACTTTGGCTACCTCTCGGGCGTGGTCAACAAGTTCATCAATCGACTTTCCTTTTAGTGCTGTCAGCGAAAGCAGTCCAAGATGATAGCCCAGGTCGCGGGCCAATTGGGCTTCTTGGACCGCCTGGTTGGTGTCGCCGATAATGCCGGCGATGAATATTGGTTTATCGCGCTTTGTAGATTCACTAAATTGCTGGGCTGTTTCTTTTGCTAATTCCAAAACCGGTTGGTATAAACCTACTTTCGGGTCGTGAATAGCAAACTGAGTGGTATGGACGCCTACGGCTAAGCCGCCTGCACCGGCAGCTAAATAATAGCGGGTCAATACCTTTTGGTGACGTTCGTCGATTTTGTTATCAGCCTGTAGTGCCAGCGGATGAGCAGGGATAACACAGCCTGAACGAAGTTTATCAATAATATCCGAATTGGTCATAAAGGACCACCCTTAGAATTTGCCATCACGTATATCGTATTTGGTTGGTTTGTCTAATATCTTCTTGCCGGCTGCTACCCACTTGACAATTAGCCGCACCATCTCGTCAAGTGGCATCTGTGGATAGCCGAATCTACTGCAACAGTATGAGGCGTTTGAAAGCAGAGCGGTTTGAGCCTCCTGAGAAACAAATCTCGGTTCTTTATTAAGTTCTTTACCGATTTGCTCAGCAAGTTGACGAATCAAGATTGTATCTGGCCCTGTGACATTAAGAATAGCTGGCGGCGATTGTGCGCAAGTTTGCGCGCGGATGATATAATCATTAGCGTCTCTTTGCCAGATTAGATTAACTGCACCCATAGTTAAATCAATAGGTTCATCGCGTAGTATCTTCAAGGTAAGGTCAACAATAATGCCATATCGAGGCTCATTGGCGTAATTGAGTCTCACTATAGTCATCGGCGTATGATTGAGCTGTGAGAAATATTGAAATATTCTTTCTCTGCCCAGACAGGACTGGGCATATTCGCCTACGGGCTCGGCAGCAGTTTCTTCTCGTGCTCCATCACTATTGATGTCAACAAAAGGATAAACGTTACCGGTGGAGAAGACCACAATTCGTGCGTTCTTATAATGTCGTGCTACAAGGCCCGGTACAAAACTATTTAAGGCCCACGTCAACGGCTGCTTGCCGGTCACGCCAAACTTCATGCCGACCAAATAAAACACATTTTCTACATTTGGCAATTGTGAATAAGCGCTCTTGGCCAGCAGGTCTAACTCAACGGTCTTAATCCCTGCCTTTTCGATTCTGGTCCGGACCGCTTTGTCACTGAATCGCGAGACGGCGTAAATATTCTTTCCGTCGGAGGCCTTTTTGAGCATCATTGTTAGAGTTGGTCCCATCTTGCCACCCGCGCCCAAAACGGCAACGTCACCGTCAAGTAAAGCTACGACTTTTTTTGTAGCTTCCGTCGGCTCACTTAGGAAATCTTCCAACCCACGTTCATCTACCTTAGATATATCCATCATAAGTAGACGGCCTTCCAAGTTGCGTGAAACTGGTCAACTTAACTTGCCTGCCAGGAGAATCAGAACTCGCCCGGCCATAAGTACTACGACCAGTAGGCCCAGCCCGCCGAGGATGTTCAAGACCACTCCATTGGGCCGACCGCCCATAACATCTTTTCGGTTCGCCAGCCACAGCAGGGCCGCGGCCATCAGCGGATTGCCAATGACCGTCAGGGCCTGGCCAAAGATGATCGCATCTACCTTCTTAACAGGCGTATGCAAAACAATCATTGCTATAACCATGCCGACAAGTAGAACCATAACGGTGAAACGCCGGGACCACGGGTCACTTAACTTGCAGGGTTTTCCGATTCCATCAGCCAGGATGCTTCCACCAATCATGGCGTTAATCACGAAGGGATTCATGGCTACAGCTACCAGCCCGACGCAGAAAAGCACGTGCGCGGTTGCACCAAGCAATGGCCTTAGTTGCGTGGCCAATACGCTAATATCATTGGCTGGCTGACCGCGGAGGACAGTGGCGCTGGTTATCATGATAATTGCACTGACGCCGGCCAGGACCGCTACACCAGCGATGGAGTCCCCGATACCGCGGCTATATTCCTTTATCGTCCAGCCTTTCTCTCGGACCAGGTTGCCCTGGTAAAAAGCTCCCGCCACCGAAAAGGTCGTACCCAGTAGCGAAGCGATTAGTACTATGGGTACCGGTGCGGGCAACTGAGGAATCAGTCCTTTCGATACATCCGCAAGGTCTGGTCGTACCAGAAAGAGATTCACCAGAAAGCAGATTAGTATCACCGCCACCATAACCTTCATAACCCGCTCCAGTGTCCGGTACACTTGTTTTAACACAAAGGTAAAAGTAATAATTGCAGAATTGAATGCTATCAACACTCCGCTATTGATAAGACTCTTCGTAGGGTCAGCCATTTCTTGCGGGTTTCCGAACAGACGAGCAACGCCGAGCGCATCTGCCGCAGCAGCAAAGGCAAGGTTATTGGAAAACTGAAAGGCGGTGCAAATAAGACAGAGATTGATGCCGATAACGGCGGCGACAAGCCGCGACAGCCGAGTAGCAACCAGCGTGCAGGGTGTAGCGCCTCCCATGACGCCGATACGTGCCGCCATCGTCATATATGTGCCCATGAGAACGCCGGTTAAGATGAGTAGCCAGAGCAGTTCGTAGCCGTGATTAGCACCAATGTTAGAGCTAATTAAGAGGCTTCCCGGCCCAAATACCACACAAGTGATGACCAGAGCCGGACCAACAGAACGCCACCAGGCAGGACGCTCTCCGGATTCTGAGGCTTCAGATGGTTTGTGCATAAGATAGCTTCCTCGATCTTGCTTATCGCATGTCGCAAATCGCTTGGCGATTCGCAATTTGCGATTTGCGATTACACCTTTTCTGGAACGACGAATGGCTGGCGATACGTGCGAGTTACAAGTTTGTTTGCCTGCTCGCTAAACTGGCCCGTGAATCGCTCCTTAGCCTCATCCATCGTCAGCCAGGGACCGAGAATCCTGGGCGTTTTTGCCACGTCGATGCCGTTGAGCAATAGATGCTCTTGAAAACGTTCGAAAGAATCCAGCATTTCTTTGTCGCCTTTTATCGCCTCCAGAATTTGTTCGCGTGAAGATGCCTGCCCCAGCCGGTGAGAGATATTTCCCATGTGGCACAGTGCCGTGGAGAGGTGTCCTTCGAGGATGTCGGCATTTAGGTCGCTGGTTTTGCGGCTGCGAACGGCCTTGATGAAGTTGGCATGGTGTCCGCCGCCTCCGCTTCGTTTGAACTGTCTGATTTTTTTGCCGTCATTGTCATACGCCCAGCCACCGGCGAAGTAGCCATGCTCGCATTGAATCAACGAGCCGAAGCGAATTCCGCGGTAATGGTCCATCGCCGAATCACCCTTTTTCCGCGGCAGGTTACGGACTTCAAAGATGATCGGGGCCGGCTCATAGTCCAGGATTACGATGTGGGTGTTGGCTGTCTGGCCATCATCGTCCCAGCCGAAGCGTCCGCCAATACTCATCACCCGCGGTGCCAAGCTGGTTTGGCCTAATGCCCATCGACAAACATCAATAAAGTGAATTCCGTTATTGCCCAATTCGCCGTTGCCGGTGGACCAGACCCAGTGCCAGTCGTAATGCAGCCGCTTCCGCATCAAGGGCACCAATGGGGCCGGACCAGTCCACAAGTCGTAGTCTACTGATTCGGGGATTGGCTGTGGCCCGTCTACCTTGCCTATACTGCCGCGGCGTCCGTAATAAAAGCAACGGGCAAAGAGTATCTTTCCAAGATTACCTTGCTTGATGTATTGCAGCGCTTCTTGCAGTCCTTCGTCGGAGCGGCGCTGAGTTCCGGCTTGTACAATTCGGTTGTACTTGCGTGCTGCTTCGACCATCTTGCGGCCTTCCCAGATATTGTGCGAGATTGGCTTTTCGACATACACGTCTTTTCCCGCCTGGCAGGCCCAAATGGTGACCAGCGCGTGCCAGTGATTGGGCGTGGCAGTAATAACGGCGTCGATGTTCTTATCTTCGAGCAGTTTGCGATAATCGACGTACGTATCAACCTTTTCATTTCGGTCTTTGAATTTTTTCTCTTCACGGTCCAGAAATTTTTTGTCGGCATCGCAGATCGCTACCACGCGAACACCCGGGATTTTATGGAACCACTTTATGTGATTGCCGCCTTGGCTACGAATGCCTACTACGGCTACTCGAATGTCATCGTTCGCCCCTCTGGCGCGGGAAAATGGCAACGCCAGCGGTAAACTTGCAGCTACTGAGTTCTTTACAAAATCTCGACGTGTGATACGTTTCATAAATAAGCTCCTTAATCTCGCTTATCGCTTGTCGCGTATTGCGTATCGCTTTGCGATTTGCCATTTGCGATTCGCGATTTGCCATTATAAATCGGCTTGTCTTAACCAACCCCTTAAAACTTTAAGTTCTCTGCGCATAGCTGCCAGGACTTCTTCTTTTTTGATTGTCAGTTGCTTTGCCCCTTTTTCTGCTCCGCCAAGTGGGTATTCAAGATGTAAAGAAATGGGCCCGGAAATCTTTGCTTGTTTGAGCATCTTAAAATATCTTGTAAAATCGACCATTCCTTCACCCAGAGGGCAATTTTCGGTTTTCCAGGTTTTGCCTTTTTTGACCCATCTAAAATCTTTTGCTACTATCATTTTGATATAAGGCGACAAAAGCCGGAAATGAATAGGCCAGACAGTACCTCCTTCCACGGTAGCATGTCTAATGTCGAATTGACAGCCAATCCACCGCCGGTCAAGGTCTTTCAGCAACTGCCAGAGGTCCCACACGGCAGCTCCAACGTACTTGCTGCCGGCATGATTCTGGTATCCACCAAATATTGCATAATGTTTGTTCATCGCCGCCAGGTCACGCAATATAGGTTTAACCTCAGCTAATTTTGAGGGGATACTCTTGGCCTCTTCGTACCGAAAATAGCCCATACGGTAGTAGCGAATGCCAAGCTCACTGGCTGTTTTTAAGATTGATTCTGTATGATGGTCACGCGGGTCTGTGATGGCGGTAGTTATCGTGGTAATTTCAATTCCAGCTTTTTTCGCAGCCTCCGTTGCTTTTGGCAAATCCGTCTGAACGTTTTCAGGCAGTACATGACCTCTTGGACGAACGGTTAAGGACACACCGTCAAATCCAATGTCAGCGGCCGTCTCGGCCATGCCTTGGTAATTTAGCCATTGAAGATGCTTTGAAAAGATACACACCTTCATCTGCTTAGCGCGTATTGCGTATCGCGTATCGCACCACGCATCACGCACGACGCACGACGAGAATGCCCCGGCCCCCGCGATTGTAGCCAGAACTTGGCGGCGAGACAGCTTTGCTGGCAAGCTATTATTTTCTTTGCTCATTCCCCTTACCTTTAATTTTAACTTAATTTCCACGGCTTTCGATACTTGTAGTGCAGCAGCTCATTGGCCTGTTTATTGTTGATAATTCGTTCGTTCTTCGGGTCCCATTCAATTCGAGACTTTGTAGCTAAAGCAATATTAGCCAAAAGTGCAAACGTTGTGGAGCGATGTCCTGTTTCCATGTCGCAGTTGGTCGGCTTTCGTGTCTTGACACAATCAAGAAAATTTCGAATATGCTGAGCAGTTAGGTCACCATCCATCGGTTTGCCTTCGAGCGGCTCAATCCTTGGTTTTCTATCCTGAAATTGTCCACCCCTGGAGGGCACGATTTTGAAAGCCGTGCCACTTGTACCAGAATAAAGATTACCCAGCGTACCACGGAACTCGATTTCTCCGTCTGCTAATGCCGAGCCTCCGCTGGCCTCATATTGACCAAAAATAAGAAGTGTCCCCGAGGCCAACTCAAAAATTACTTCCATCGTATCCGGGATTGTCCGGTCATCATCCACCGCAAATCGTCCCCCGTGCGCTGATATCGACACCGGTGCCTGCTCGCCCAGAACCCAACGCATCGCGTCTAAATAATGCACGCCCCAGTTGGCCATCTGTGAGGAATAGGATTGCCACCACCGGAACTTATATAAAGCTATGTTGTCTTTGTACGGGCGTTTCGCTCGAGGGCCGAGCCACATATCCCAATCTAAACCTTTAGGTGGAGCCGTATCAGAATATCTGCCTATTCCTTTCGGATGCATATTGCTTATGCGGTAGGCTCGCCCTACCGTTACCTTGCCAATTTTACCTGCCTGGACGGTCTCAACCACTTGCTCGTATTCTTTGGAGGAGCGGCGGTGAAGGCCGACCTGTATGACGCGGTTGTATCGCTTGGCGGCCTCGACCATTTTTCGGCCTTCAACCACTGTTATTGACAGAGGTTTTTCCACATACACATCCTTTCCGGCCTGGCAAGCGGAGATAGTCTGGATGGCGTGCCAGTGATCAGGTGTCGCTATAACTACTGCATCGATGTCTTTGCG
>JBHIDV010000143.1:0-7044 GCA_046760285.1 Sedimentisphaerales bacterium | reverse complement strand
TCGATTCGGGGTCTATGCTGATGGGGTTGGCATTTTGCGAGGGTTTCTGCAGAGCGGGGGCCCGACTTATTGCAAAATGGGGTCCGGTTGATTTGGCATAGGCCTCGATTGCTTTTAGGGCCAGTAAGTTTCTCACCATACGATTTGGAATGAATTAATAGTCTTTAAAGCCTCTCATCCATTGTGGCCAATCGCTGGGCAGTACGCCGCCAGCTCTGGTCCATGGGCCGTGTATGTTGTAATGGCGATGCCACTTTAACGTCCACAACTCTTTAAGGCCGACCCGCCTGACGGTCCAATCCATAAACAGCACATTTATAGCCCCTTCGTGTCGGTTGATACAGAAAATGCGCATTTCACTTCCGGCCACTCCTGTCCGTGGCTCTCCCTCATAGTTTGGAGGGTCGTCGTGGGGATATGGTTGGCCGTCAGCACGCCAGTAAGCATCGCCCATAACCGGCACATTATTCAGACCCTTATGGTTAATGCTTCTCCAGTAATCCTCGAGGCTTCGACCTCCACTGGTATCATCGCTATCATTAACCCATTCATTTAGTGCATAGCTGCCGCTGGGTCTGCCTGACGAACTCACAATGATGGCATGACTGATGTCAGCTCCCTCCAGCACGGTTCTGGTAGTCGTTGGGCAGTATAGCAGCTTTTCGCTGTTGTGGTAGTATTCCACGAGCTTCTGCATCCAATTATAACCGAGATAATCAGGGAATTTGCTGTTGTTCTCGTCGGTGTACATAGCCCAGACCAGGCCCCATTGTTTCAGGTTAGACTGACAAGCTACCGCTTTTGCCTGTTTCTTTACCCGATTCAAGGCCGGCATCAATATGGCCATCAATAGTGCAATGATGGCGATTACTACTAAAAGCTCTATCAATGTAAAACCGGTTCGCTTATTCATTTTCAATACTCCTTAAAATCTCTCATCCATTCCGGCCATACAGGCGGTGGATAGTTTGTGTCGAAGCTCCGATGCCATTTCAATCTCCACAGTCCCTTGAGCCCTACCTTCCTGACAGTCCAATCCATAAACACGCAGTTTACAAACCCATCGTGCCGATTGAGGCAGAAACGCTTCATTTCATCATTATGACCACCTGACCATGCCTCGCCGCTATATGCAGGAGGTGCATCGGTGAAGTCCGGACAACCACCGCCATGGAAGCAAGGCAGAAGCACCGGTATATTGTTTGCTCCTTTTGCGTTAACAGTTCTCCACATATCTTTGCCTGGTCGGTCCTGGTACTGAGTTTTACTTGCATAATCGTAAACCCAGGCGTTGAATCCATAGCTGCCCACGTACTGGACGCCGTAATACTGATACTTCCACGCTGCAAACGGATTCCAGCCTCCTTCGCTGGGGGTCTTAGTGGCCATGGGACAAAAGTACAGTTCATGTCGGCTGGTTTCGCCTGCTTGCGCCACCACGCTGAGGTACGGACGCGATGCCACCAGCCAGTATCCGTCTCTGGCATCAGTAGTTATCTTGTAGTTGTTATCGCTGGTATACATCGCGAAGATAAGGCCCCACTGCTTCAAATTAGATTGGCAGGTAACTACTTTTGCCTGTTTTTTAACTCGCTGCAGTGCCGGCATCAATATCGCCATCAATAATGCAATAATGGCGATTACCACCAAAAGCTCTATTAAAGTAAATCCTCTACGATGGCTCGGGACTTTGCGGCTTTTTTTGTCCATAATAATATGCTTAACAGCCATTTTTATTAGTACTCCGGCAAGCGTACCATCCAGGGTGCTTCAGTGGCCCAGTTTGGTGGAGGAGCGTTTACCGGGAACGATTTATGCCACTTCAGTCTCCATAACTGTTTCAGTCCTACCCGTCTGACGGAGTGGTCCAGAAAAAGCCCGTTTATCGTCCCGTTTCCGTGTCGGTTTATGCAAAACTTGTCCATACCATGCTTGCCCGCTTTGATCTGACCGTCCCACTCCGTAGGTAAGTCTGTATGATAGGGATAGCCATAGTACCAGTGGGAATCCAGAAGCAGCGGTACAGGCTCTACTGCTGCCGCGTCGAAGGTTCTCCAGTTATTTTTACTATCATGTCCTTTGGTATTTTCTCCTGGAGGTGGATTTTGAACCCAGCCATTTATGGCATAGGAGCCGGTAACGTATGTTTTTTTATCTCCCAGCCAGTTCCGCCAGGCTAAAAATGTTCCACCAGAGCCGCGCTTCAGTGGACCTTTTGGTACCTGGGCCATAGGGCAGCGTAATATGGCGGAGTCCTCCCAGTAATCCTTTGTCGCGTTAAACCAATTTCCCCTAATATCGCTGCTTCCCCTATGACCTCTGTGGAAGTACCCGTTGTTGTCGCCGGTGTACATGGAAAAGACCACGCTCCATTGTTTCAGATTCGTTTGGCAAATAACGGTTTTAGCCTGCTTTCGTGCCCGCTGCAGGGCCGGCATCAATATCGCCACCAATAGCGCTATGATAGCGATTACCATCAATAGTTCTATTAGCGTAAAAGATTTTTGTTTGCACACCGTTTTTTTTCTTTTGTAGTTCTAAAAAATAAGTTGTTCAAGGCCTGCTAACCACCTGAAAAGGTCGGCCTCAGAGGCCGACTTGTTCGATACAATAGCTTTTCTAATAGTCTTTAAATGGTCTAAGCCATGCGGGCCAGTCGCTGGGCAGCATACCGCCAGATTTGGTATATGGGCCTGCTGTATTGAACGCACGGTGCCACTTTAACGTCCACAACTCCTTCAGCCCCACATGCCTGGCGGACCAATCCATAAAAAGAAGGTTAATGAATCCATTGTGTCTGTTTATGCAGAAATGATTCATTTCTCCCGTTACGCCCTGGTTGCCAATCCCAAAGGCATCCGCAAAGGGCGCCGGCTCATCGGTGTCGCGTGGCCAGGCGTCGTGCCACGTGGCATCGCCGAACACCGGTATATTATTTGTACTAACTGGCGTGCCGCTGGCAGTGCGAGTCCCGGGTATTACCGCCGTATTGTTATTTACATTTTTCCAGAACCATTCCTTCCAACGAGCGCCACGGTCGTTATGCATATAGTTAGTCCAGGAATTTATACTATAGCTGAAGGTATAACGATATTCACCCCCACCAGGAAGGTCGACGTCACGCCAGGTAGCCTTGAAAGTACCCCAATCAGCAGCACTTTCCATAACTCTGGTAGCCGTTGGACATAAAAGCATGTCCCAATTGTCCTTGTAGTATGGCCGCAGGGAGTTCATCCATAATGCCGGCTCACCTACATCCCAACCTCTATTGAAATAACCGCCATAGTCATCCGTATATAACTTAAACAAAAGGCCCCACTCCCTCAGCCTTGCCTGGCACATAACCGACCTTGCCTGGGCTTTTACTCGATTCAGGGCCGGCATCATTATCGCCATCAATAATGCAATAATAGCTATTACCACTAAAAGCTCGATTAACGTAAATCCTTTTGTTCTGCTCATTATGTTACCCTTTCTGCCTTTAAGAATTAGTTTTTTCGGAAATCAATCGTATTTTTGCCTATCTTAACACATCATAGGCTAAGATTCAAGCAATAAAATACAATTTTGAGCCGGTGCGATATCTATTATTTTATCTTTCTTGCAGCATCTTGCTTAGTAATTCTATTAACTGTTCGGCAGTGACCGTCTTTTCCTGCAAATCAGCCGTGATTACCCTATAGTTGCCATCGGGAAGTTTCCACTGCAAAAGCACCGCGCTACTATCCCGTAAGTTGACTTTATCGCCATAATATACTGCTTGCTCGCCCTTTTGAATCAAGTGCTCATATCTTGACCTGACCGTTGACAAATCGGCTTTGTCGGCCCGGCCTCGCAAAAAATATGTGACCAACATCTTGCTATCTTGATATATGCCGCCTCCCGATGAATCTCGACTGCTAAAGAAGTTCGCCAACAAAATCATCGCCATAATTATTATTGCTGCTGCTGCTAACTTATTTATCCTTAAATCTATTATGATATTGATGGTATCCATCCCGCGTCTATGTGGATAAAGCTGCCGTGGGATGTGGCGCTTTATATCCTCAGCCAGGCCGGGACGAACAGGCTCTGCAGTTTGTTCTGCCCATTCAGTTAATAGCCTTTTTAGTTTTTCTTCTTTCATAATAGACCCTTACTATTCAGATAACATGTTTTCTCAAAATTCTTAATGCTCTGTTGAGTCTACTTTTGAAAGTTCCCTCTCGCACGCCTGCTGCTTCAGCCGCTTGGGCAATACTTAAGTGCTGCAAATAATGTAGCACGATCGTCTGCTTAAGTTTCCAGGGTAGTCGTTCAATAGCATTTTTCAACTGTCCCAATTGCTCATAATATTCAATTTTATCATGCTGAGCCTTGCTACCATCTGGCACATCAATTTTTTCGATGCTGGCTGTTTCCCTGCCCTTGTTCTTTCGCCAGTAAAGCTTTGAGACATTGCCTGCGATACGATACAGCCAGGCATTTAAGGCTTTGCCGTCTCTTAGCTGGCCTATATGGTGCCAGGCTCGAAAGAAGGTTTCTTGCGTCAAGTCTTCGCTGAACTGGCGGTCATGGCCAAGCCCTCGCATATACAAATATATCTGCTGGTAGTATCTATCAACAAGCTCGGTTGCGGCTGCCTGCTCACCAGCCATAAGCCGAGCAGCAAGCGAATCCTGCCTGTCCTGCGAATGCTGCTGTGTCCTTTTGGGACTGCTCTGTTTATGTTTTAGATGCGCCAAATCGGTCTTCTGTTCGGTTAATTGTGCTTTTTTGCCATTATTTTCGCTCTGTCAGTGTAAAAACATAGTATACCTTAAATTTGACTGTTTTACAATATCAAATCCTGAGATTGCTCAGAACAGGTAGACAATTGGCAAACTAAAGATGTTATAATAATCTTAAAACCAGGCTTGCAAAGGGAGGTTGAAAATGAAGCTTTACCTTGTCCAACATGCAAAAGCAGCTTCAAAGGAAGTGGACCCACAGCGGCCATTGACCGAAGAGGGGCTGCGAGAAATACAGAAAGTAGCTCAGTTCATCAAACCATCAAATCTGTGCGTTGATTATCTATGGCACAGCGGAAAGAAACGTGCTGTCCAGACTGCTGAGGTTTTATCGGCGGTTATCAAGGTAAACAAAACGCTAACCGGCCACGATGGCCTGGGGCCGATGGATGATGTTACAGCGCTGGCAAATGAACTTGCCTCAGCCACACAGGACATTATGATTGTCGGGCATCTGCCTTTTTTGGCTAAGCTGGCGTCGCTACTTTTAACCGGCTCCGAGTCAACCGATACGGTGGCCTTCAAGCAGGGCGGCATCGTCTGTCTGAGCTGTTGCGATGAGAATAAGTGGCAAATCGATTGGATGGTGACACCAGAAATACTTGTTGATTGATAATTGTGTTGTGGAAAGTCGTTTAGCCGTCGTCGGCACGACGACGGTTCGACAAAGAGTAAATATGACATCGGCATCGAGTGACCTTAGTTCTTTTAGTGAAACTTTACCGAAGTTGTGGGAGCGGATGAATCCTTGCGTACTTTGTCCGCGCAGGTGCAAGGTCTATCGCAGCAAGGGCCAAATCGGCTTTTGTGGCATCGCTTGTTTGCCGATGGTTAGCTCTGTCGGGCCTCATTTCGGCGAAGAAAGCGTCCTGGTCGGCACCGGCGGGTCGGGCACTATATTTTTCGCCGGTTGCAACCTCGGCTGTATCTTTTGTCAAAATTTCGATATCAGCCATCACCGCTATGGACGCCAAATGACGATTGAGCAGTTGGCTAAAGCTATGCTCGATTTGCAGAGCTACGGCTGTCACAACATAAACTTCGTTACTCCTACCCACGTTATACCAGCTATTACGGCGGCTATTGAATTAGCCCGTAAGAATGGCCTGACCCGGCCGACGGTTTACAACACCGGCGGGTATGATTCGATGGAAACGCTCAAATTACTGGACGGCTTTATGGACATTTATATGCCGGATATGAAGTATTCAGACTCTAAGGTTGCGCAGGAACTTTCCTCCGCGCCGGATTATCCACAGGTAAACTTTGCTGCTGTCAAGGAGATGCACCGCCAGGTAGGCGACCTTCAAACGGAAAAAGGCTTGGCGACCCGCGGCCTTTTAGTAAGACATTTGGTTCTGCCGGAGAACTTAGCGGGCAGTTTCGAGATTATAGACTTTTTAGCAGAGCAAATTAGCCGAAGGACTACCATCAACGTGATGGACCAGTATCGTCCCTGTTACAAAGCCTCTTCATACTCTAAAATAAACCGCCGACCTACTCTGCAGGAAGTCGAGTCCGTCCGCCAGTACGCAGTCCAAAAAGGCCTGAACGTCCTTATCTAATCCGTGCCCGCAGCACGTATCTCGCATCTTATTATTAGTTATCGAGAATCGACCGCACCGTCCGTCTTCTGTCGTCGTCGTCTGTCTTCTGTCATCTGTCGTTATTCCCTGGCCCCGTGCTTGCGCAAAAGCTCGACGATTTCGGTGTAGCCCTGGTCAATAGCGATATCCAGGGGTGTCCGGCCCCATTTGTTCTTCGCATTTATGTCGGCACCCTTTGTAAGCAATAGTTTGGCCATATCTCTCTCGCCCCCACGGACTGCTAAGTGTAGGGGTGTTTGACCGTTGTTATTCTTCGCATTGACATCGGCTCCTTTGGCGATAAGCACTTCGACCACATCCTTCTGGCCGTTCGTGGCGGCCAGGTGTAGAGGTGTCCCATACCGGTTCGTTGCATTTACGTCCGCTCCTTTGGCAACCAGTAATGCTGCTATATCCTTATCGCCTTGGACAATCGCAAAGTATAAAGGTGTATATCCCTGGCCAATTTTGGTATTGACATCGGCACCTTCGGACACGAGTAACTCTATCGTATCCTTATTGCCTGCACGAGCTGCGTAAAGCAAGGGCGTCCAACCGTACTTTGTCTTTTCTCGGACATTGGCACCTTTGTCGATGAGTAGCTGGGCGACAGATGTATGGCCGTACATGCACGCATAGTGCAGGGCAGTACCGCCCCAGTTGGTCTTTGCGTTGAGGTCGGCCCCCTT
>JBHIDV010000142.1:0-7068 GCA_046760285.1 Sedimentisphaerales bacterium | reverse complement strand
TATGCACCAAAACACCCACAAACTAACCCCTCCATCCTTCGTCCCCGTGTCTTCTCGTCGAAGACAAAAACGAGGACTACGGAGAACGGGTAAAAATCTCTCCTACCGGTAATTTCCATCCTTAATCAGAAAAACTTCTTAAGACTTGGCTCTACCTCCTTCCTTCAACAATCTAAATTGAAAAAACTTGATTCTGCGGCAGAAAGTCCCCCGCTCCTGCTCCGTGCCCTATACCATATAACTCCACCCGTCAGTAAAAAACTGCAAAAGCCCATACCTCAGAACACCCAAATCAGAAACCTTTCCTAACTTATTTATACCAAATCAGCTACCCTCTCGTCAAGACAAACTCTTAACAACAAACTATTGGTGTTTTTTTGATGATAAGTCAAAGATTATAAGACGTTTGTTTGCAGAGTCTTAGAAATATTCCTGGGGGAAAAACCCATTAAAAAATGCTGGTTACAGCAGAGCTTTTAATCTGTGCAATGGCCCTTCAGCAAGGGACACCCCCCGCTCTTGCCTTCGCAAGAAGGCGCGGGGGCTGAATATTCAGCCGCAAAATTTTTAGAAATTTTAATATTGCAAAAAAATCAGGTTTCGGGTATATTATCGGTAGCAAAGTAGCCAAGATAGCAAAAAAAACACAACTGCTAACAGGACAGAAAGCTGGCTTTACCCATCATACGAATGAGAGGTGAGATGTACATAGAAGCAGGAGAAATACCTTTATGATTAAACAAAAAAGAGGCTTTACGTTAATAGAGCTTCTGGTGGTAATTGCCATCATTGCATTATTGATGGCGGTATTGATGCCGGCACTAAACCGGGCCAAGAAACAGGCCAGGACGGTTGCCTGTCAGGCACAACTGAAACAATGGGGTCTTATCTGGTCGCTCTATTGCGATGATAACGACGGCAAATTCCCTGTATCTGAGATCAAAAATGCCAGTGGAGGCTACCTGGGGTGGAGACGTGGGACGTGGATAGTAGCGCTGAGGCCTCAGTGGGAGACCAGGTCAGATATCCTCAAATGCCCGATGGCCACGAAAAGGCTGCCTACGGGAGTGTCATGGGGCGGCCCGTTTAACACCTATGTCCAGGGAGGAGGCGGAGTGGGTGACCTGCGCGAAGAATGCAGTTATGGGGCAAGCAACTGGATTTTTTATCCGCTGCCGGGACAGACGAGGATTCAAGGACGCCCCACTGAATGGAATTGGAAGACTCCCCATGTCAGAGGCGGAAATGAAATACCCATAATGGCGGATACCATGTGGAGGGGAGGTGGGCCATTCTACCAAAACAACGACCCATACAACAACCGAATCCGACCTCCTGAGTTTGACGGTCAATGGCTGGGTTACAACAGAGAAATGATGCATTTCTGTATCAACCGGCACAACGGGTTTATAAATCACCTTTTCTTGGATTGGACGGTCAGACGAGTCGGACTTAAGGAGCTATGGACGTTAAAGTGGCATCGTCAGTTCAACATCAGCGGTCCTTGGACCACAGCAGGTGGAGTTACGTTGACTGATTGGCCGGAATGGATGCGAGGGTTTAAAGACTATTGAAAAAGCGAGTGTCGCTCTACTTTTTTTCAGTCTCTTCAGGTTTTGTCACCCGGCCAGTCATCGGCACAAACCGGACCGGCATGACATTTTTTTTATGCAGATTGCCCTTGTGGTCCTTGGTTATCAATACCAGATACTGAAAGCCGAAGCGGCCTTCCACAGGCAGGATCATTCTGCCGCCCGGTTTTAGCTGCTCGATTAGTGGCGGAGGTATACGCCCCGCCGCGGCTGTGCCGATTATCGCATCAAACGGCGCCTTTTCGGGCCAGCCGAAATAGCCATCACCCGCCCTGACGAAAACATTGTGGTAACCCAGTTGTTTTAGCTTCTTGGCGGCAGATTTTGCAAGGGCCTCGACTATCTCGATGGTGTAAACTTGCTGTGCTATCTCGGCACAGACCGCCGCCTGATAACCTGATCCGGTGCCGATTTCCAAGACTTTATCATTGGGGTCGAGTTTCAAAGCCTCGGTCATAAAAGCTACGATGTAGGGCTGACTGATGGTTTGGCCATGGCCTATGGGCAGAGGATGGTCAGCGTAGGCATAGCGCTGTTTGCTGGGGTGAACGAAAGCGTGCCGCGGCACGATTCGCATCGCCTTTAATACATTGGGGTCGCGTACATCTCGCGCCTGGATTTGGCGGATGACCATTTGCGCTCGCTCTTCAACGCGCTCAGTAAAGGCGGGGTTATTATGGTCCGGGGGCAGTACCTTTCTTTCACTTGGCTCTTCTTGTTTTTGCTTACGCTCACTTTCGTTTGCATCCGGCTCTTTCTTTTCTAAAGCGAAGCTGACACCTCGCTCACCTGGGCCGTTAAGCACAAAAACTGCCGCGACCAATACACAGGCCAACAGTAAAGCTGCCAGCACATATATCCATCTTTTCTCTTTGCCCGTGCATTTCTCACTCATCTTTTCACCGCCTGACTTTTTATCCCCATTCAACCAGCGCTGCTCCGGGGACGACTAAACACCTGGATTAACTGACTTGTGATGTCTGCGAACCGTCAGTATAACTGCAATAAATATAACAGAAAGTCGGGTGAGCGTCAAATTCGATTTCCCCGTCGCCGTGCCGGCGACGGCTAAACGACTCTCCTTCTCCAATACTGCAAAAATTTTGCAAAAAATCCACTTGCCACAGGAAGAGGTAGCTTTTATACTGATTACCGTAATTGCGGGTGTAGCTCAGTGGTAGAGCGTCACGTTGCCAACGTGAATGTCGTGAGTTCAAATCTCATCACCCGCTTTTATTGATTTAGGAGCAGTAAAATGCCAGAAGAAGAACAAGCCACGGCGGAGGCAAGCGATGAGGAATCCGTGGCCAAGAGCACAGAGGCTGAGGGGCCAAAGAATATCGTCACCATAGAAGAGGTAGGCCCATGCAAGAAGAAGGTTATCATCGAAATACCCGAAGAAGCAATCAAAAACGCCACGGATGAACAATATAATAAGCTGCGTAAAGAAGCGCTGGTGCCGGGCTTTAGAAAGGGTCGAGCTCCCCGCCGGCTTCTGGAAAAAAGATTCGGCAAAGAGGCAATGGAGCAAGTGAAGCTAAAATTATTAGCAAAGGCGAGCGAGTCAGCTATCAAAGATAACGAGCTGGCTACACTCGGCGAGCCGGACTTCGATGTTGAAAACATAGAGCTACCGGACACTGGCTCTTTAAAGTTTGATTTTGAAGTGGAGGTGCGTCCCGAATTTGATTTGCCGCCTCTTGAAGGCATCCCGGTAAGTAAAACAAAACTCGAAGTTACAGACCAGCAAATCGATAGAGAAATCGAGCAATTGCAAAGATGGTCAGGTATATGGACGCCGCGAGAGGCTGGAGTTGTTGAGCTTGATGACCAGATAATCGCTGATGTGGTTCTCAGAGCGGTCTCGCCACAGGATGCCTCACCGCAGAACGCTGTCGAGGGGGCTGAAGCCAACTCCGCCGAAGCGGCTGCGAAGGCTGAAGATGTCGAAGAGCAGCAGAAGCTGGACAACATCGAAATATACGTAAGGCAAAATGGTTTTGTTGGACCGATACCGGTGGAGAAGCTCGATGAACTGCTGGTAGGTACTAAGGCTGGTGACGTCAAGCAAACGACCGTGGATGTCCCCAAAACCTATTTTAGAGAGGAATATCGGGGCAAAAAGGTAGATATACAGATTACCGTCAAAGATATCAAATGGCTTAAACCCGCTGCATTAGACGAAAATTTCCTCAGGAGATATAACGTCGAAGATGAAAATGAGCTGCAGGAAAAGATTCGCGACATACTACAGAGCCGATTGGAGCAGCAAGGGCGAACGGAAATGACCGAGCAAATTTACGAGTATTTGCTCGACAATACTAATTTTGACCTGCCCTTAGACATCGTGGCAGAGCAGTCGAACACCCTGCTGCGAAGACAATACGGCAATCTGATTATGAGAGGATTACCACGAGAGCAGATTGAACAACAAATGGACCAACTACGAGCGAGCAGCGAACAACAAGCTAAAGAACAGCTAAAAACATTCTTCATAATGGATAAGGTTGCTGATAAGCTTGAGATTGATGTGACCGAAGAGGAGATTAACGGCCATATTGCCCGGTTAGCTATTCAACGAAGACAAAGGCCCGAAAGGATGAGAGAAGAAATGCAGCGCGATGGCTCGTTGGCTCAGTTTAGCCTGCAGGTGCGCGAAAATAAGTGCATCGCCAAATTGCTGGAGTCGGCAAATATAACCGAGAAAAAGGCAGAAAAAGCTAAGAAATCAGCTAAAAAACAGAAGGACAAAACGCAGAAATAATAAATAACAAACTTCGAATCTTGACCGTCGTCAGACAAGTTTCGAAATTCTTTGTTCGATATTCTTTTCAACCTGTGCAGTTAAGGGGACGATTAATGCCTACCGAACAACCTGCGAGAAACATTCCCAAAAACCTCGACATTTATAATCAATACGGGCCATATCAGCGCTATCGCCAGATGAGCCTCGATGATATGCTGCTGGAAAACCGAATTGTGTTTCTAATCGGCGAAATCTCGTACGCCAGAGCTGCTGAGGTCATTATGAAGATGCTGTATCTGGACAATCTCAAGCGGGGCAGTGAAATCAGCCTATACATCAATTCGCCAGGCGGCACGGTTGACGACACTATGGCTATTTACGACACGGTATGCTTTGTAGGCTCTCCGGTGGCCACCTATTGTATCGGCAGAGCCGAGTCTGGGGCGGCGGTGATATTAGCAGCGGGGACCAAGGGCAGCCGATATGCACTACCGCACGCCAAAGTGATGCTCCATCAGCCCTGGGGCGGGGTCAGCGGCCAGGCAGCCGACATCAAAATACAGGCTGAGGAAATCCTAAAAGCCAAGACTATGATAAATGGAATCCTGGCCAAACACACCGGCCAGTCCATCGAGAAAATCGCTGCGGAAACGGAAAGAAACAGATATATGACTGCCGAAGAGGCTAAAGAGTACGGCCTTATTGATGAGGTGCTGCGCGAAGAAGATAAGGAGAAAAAAGACAAAAAGAAAAAAGAGTAAGTGGAGTGTTTAAAGTGCCTAAAATATGGGTATCAGAATATCAGGAAATCAGGATGCAGGGTACCAGCAGATCAGGGTATCAGGCTAAAAAACCTGATGTCCTGATAACCTGATACCCCCCCCTACCTGGTAACCTGATACCCTGATAGCCTAAATCGTTAGTTCACTTTAAGCACTGTCTTGATAGCTAACTGACTATTCTACGAGGAATAATGCAAATGAGCGTGAATCAGAATTTAGTACCGATAGTGATTGAGAAAAGCGGCCGAACCGAACGAGCATACGATATTTATTCCAGGCTGCTGAAAGACAGAATAGTTTTTCTGGGCGGTATGCTCGACGATGCAGCAGCAAATGTAATTATCGCTCAGATGCTTTTTTTGAGCAACGAAGATAGTAAGACCGATATTCATCTTTACATCAATTCACCCGGCGGCTCCATTACCGCAGGGCTGGCCGTCTACGATACGATACAATTTTTACGCTGTGATGTCGCGACGTACTGCATCGGGCAGGCAGCAAGCATGGCCGCAGTACTGTTGGCAGGCGGAAGACCTAACAAACGGTTCCTGCTGGCAAACAATAGAATTCTCTTGCACCAGCCCCTAATTACAGGCATATTACAAGGCCCCGCTACCGATTTGGATATAGAAGCACAAGAGATACTTCGGCTGCGGACTCGACTTTACGAAATACTGGCCAAGCATACAGGCCAAAGTCCTGAGAAGATCGAAAAAGATTGCGACCGAAACCTCTGGCTCGATGCAGAAGAGGCCATCAATTACGGATTAGCCGACCGAATCCTGCAAAAAGCACCGCAAATAATAAAGGACCAGAGCAGAGACCAGGAAGAACAAGATTGAAAGGCATGGACAAGTGAGAGAACAGAGAACGGAGGACAGAGGACAGAGAACAGAGAACGGAGGACAGAAGACAGATTTATGTCGTCTGTCATCGGCTGTCTGTCTTCTGACATCTGTCTTCTGTCTTCTGGTTTTTTCTGGTGGCTGTGAAAATGCCAGCAAAGGAAAAATATCGTTAGCTGAACAAATAGAGAAGCTCAACGAAGAAAAAACGCGATTGCAGCAACAACTTGAGCAGGCCGGAGCCGAAAACGAAAAATTGAGAAAACGCTTGCAGGTGCTTTCCGGTTTACCTGAGGACCTCAAAGGTGAAAATCTCTATCGTCTGCAAAGCATTAAAATCAGCAGATACACCAACCTTTACGATAAAGACAAAGATGACAAAAAAGAACAGTTGATTGTTTACATACAACCGATTGACCAGGACGGTGACATAATAAAGGCAGCAGGCGCTGTGGATGTGCAGCTTTGGGACCTGAGCAAAGAAAGCCAGCAGGCTTTGCTGGGCCAGTGGCACGTGGGACCAGAGACGCTAAAAAAGCTGTGGTTTGCCACCTTGATGACCCATTACAAATTGACCTTCGACGTAGCTGACAAAATCGACGAATTCAAAGAACCTTTGACCGTGAAAGTTACCTTTACCGATTACCTGACCGGCAAAGTATTCAAAGAGCAAAAAGTAATCAAGCCATGAACCTCACGAGCGGAGTTTATTCCTTCACTTCGTTCAGGACAGGCTCTGAGCAAAGCGAAGGACTCGCAATGATTTTTGACCTTTGAATTCGTATGCTGGTCTTCACCTTGGAACTCCGCAGTTAACGTTTTTCGCTACTATTATGAATGAAGCAAGAGGATTCACACTTATCGAACTACTCGTGGTGATCGCTATCATTGCCCTTTTACTCGCCATCCTCTTACCCGCGCTCAGCGCCGTCCGGGAGCAGGGCCGACGAGCTGTCTGCGGCCAAAATGAGAAAAACATCGGACTGGGCTTGTTGTTGTACGCCAACGACCACGATGGCAAGCTGCCTCTCAATGAGGTAGATCGCTGGCTGTTTGACGTTTCATACTGGACGACAGATATTATCTTGAGGACCGGTGCCTTC
>JBHIDV010000141.1:0-7158 GCA_046760285.1 Sedimentisphaerales bacterium | reverse complement strand
GATATCGCTATATCTATGTTCTTATCTTTAAGAAATGCGAAAAGCTGCCATATCCTTATACAGAATCCCATTGCTTTCATTAGACTGCTTGTTCCATAGTGTCTACCAACTACATGATAAGTAAGACCCTTCATTTGTAATAATTCAATAGTGTTGGCTAACGGTCTACAAGTTATCAGAACTTCGTGCTTACCGTTTAACTCATTAATTATGTCGGCAAAAAAATGTACCTGTGGTGAGTTAGTTATGTCTATCCAGATTTTCATCTACTTGGAGTACCAATTAATGAATATTCTGCACTGTCCGACCTTTTCGTCGCAATCTACACAAACTCTCTTAGTCTCAACCTTTTTTCGAAAGCGAGGAGATGTATAAGCTCGTTCGATACGAAAGTAATGGCCCGGTACAAAAATCTCTGCACCGCCCTTTTGGCCGCTAACTATGGCTCGACATTTGTCTATTTGCAACTTAAGTGAAGATGTCGGAGATAAACAGAAACTAATAGTAGGCGCAGAGTTGCCAGACCACTTATCATCTATTTGAATGCGTTTTTTCGCTGAATCCCAATTAATAGTCCGTAAGTGAAAAGCACCATTGAACCAATTTACCCTTCCTTGAGCATAAGCCTGAGAGCCGTTACTGCTGAAGCTTAGTAACTCGGTGTGAGACTTTCTGCCCCACATAAAAGTATCGAGATACTCAGATTGATTCTCCTGATCAAAACTCAGCGTATTGTGCTGTGCAGTGCTTTTAAAGTACCGTCGCCATTTACCGGGAATGTAATTAAACGAACCCGGATCTACTATGAGCTCCTCGCCAGCTACGTTCAACGTAATGCTCAATGCGTCAGCGTGCCCATGCCCGGCTGTGGCTGGATAGCCTAAAGGTCCACAATCAAATAATAGCACCGCCTCATCTTGGACTGTACTTCCAGAACGAAAGACGTAATACCCACCTTGTGAAAAACCACGGGTTTGACGCATAAACTTAGTAGGCAGAACAGGCCCCAAAGATTGGTACACCTTCCGGCCCTGTTGTCCAAATAGCCAGGCGGTTTTTTCATCAAGGACGCCACCAGCCCATGTCTTGAAATCCGCTCTTGAGAACATGATTGCCGCAGTGTTGAGCAGTGACCGGATGGGGTTATCACGCTGACTTGCCAGTACGTAAGCAGGCTTGTCATCCCCATCGCCAACTCTTGGCATGTGACACTGACAATCAACTATCCAGGCCACAAACTCTGCCATTTTCTCAAGCCGACCCGTATATGCCTGTGGAAAAGGTTCACCTATGACTTGCCCCACTAATGCCGGAAAAAGCAACATGTCAAAAACATCCATGTGATAGCCGAAGGACTGCTCCTTGTTTACTCCATCAGACCAATTCTGACAGGCACACTCACGGATAAGGATGCTCCGCGCTTGCCTTTTCCACGTGTTTGATTTCTTAAGCCCATGCCAATATGCTGAAGCAACGTAACAACCACTAGCTTCGGCAATAAGATGGTTGTGAGCTGAGCTGTGAAAGGAATAATGTTTCGTGATGAAATCGAGGTGCTGATAAACTGACTTTATCCATAAGCTTATAAAATCATCCGATAATCCTTGCCAAGTTTTAATAAACTCAAAGGCCAAGGTCCAGCTAATCAGCCGTTTTGCAGACACTGTTTGACTTGCCCAGTTAATGCCTTTCATATTTGGGCATTGTTCAATCCATGAAGCGACCTGGCTAACGACCTCTTGGGCAAAACGCTCGTCCCGGCTTAACCAGTAAGCTTGGGCCAAGCGTATCAGATGTTGCTGCCGATTTAAGTCCCAAATCGATTTAACATCTCCTACAAACAAAGGATTGCGAAAGTTTATGAGGGGGCCATAGTCAAGTGGCATGGACTTCATATTATGGCAGTCAAAATTCCAATCAAGCTTATCTATGGAAGGCTTTTTGTCCAGGCTCAGGTACAAAAATGGGTTGGTTAGCAACTGTTCAGCATCGCTAATGCAGGCGTCGCGCCATTCCGCAGGCCAGCGGGCACTTGTAAAATGGTCTAAATCAAATGGAAGAGCTATTGACTTCGTCCGAAAGTCTGAGATGAGATAAGACTTAATCCACACATCTTCGAGGCGAACATTCTTGGCTTCTGGCCAAGTATAAAATTTCCCCAGATAGTCCCTAGTCATACGGTAGAAGCGGTGTGGCAATTCCCACGGTGTTGACACCGACAATCTCTGCAAATACCATCGAGTAGCCTGCATCTGCAATTGTCTCTTGTATTTTCTTGAAGGTTCGAGAAGGGTGACGCTTTATGTATACTATTAAGGCGCGAAGCAGAATTCTAAGTGTTTTATTCGAAAAGGGTCATTAGCAACCTGTTATTTTCCAGAGCATCGCGCCGAACTCTATCTAGAGCTTTCTGCTGAAAGACCCGGATCTGTGCCCGGTTTTGTACGACCTTGCGAAATATCCGCATCAAACCCTCGACGGTCAATTCCTTCAAATTGATGGCGTGGTCGAGCATGCCAAACATTTCCATAAATTCATTGGCCTTATCATGATAAGAGATGGATATTGTTGGGACACTTGATTTAAGGCCGTAGACGATGGAGTGAGTTTTAGTACCAATAAAAATGTCCACCCTGGCCAATACCGAGCTGGTGAAAATGCAGTCGTGGTCTCCTTCAAGGACGTGAATGTGCTGCGCTTCTTTCATGGCCCCGATCATCTCGCGAATAATAGGTCTGTCACCGCCTCCATGATAAGAATCCTCCATGGGAATTACTAAAATCTCGGCATCAAAGTCTTTAATGATACGGTCAAAGATAGCAGCCATAAGAGCTACGTAATCAGCATGCGAAAAGAAGCGTCGGTAATACAAATGGTGAACTGTAACACCAACAAGCAGTCGTCCGCTGCTCTCAACGCGGACCGCATCCGGCAAATAGTCAGCAAGCGACTGGTCGGTTTCCAGGGCAAACACACATTCGGCGGTCATGTAGCTGTTTTTCAGGCCCTGACAGTATTCCAGCGAGTTTCTGTCTCGAACGGTCACTATGTCGACTCTCTTGAGCAAGAACCGTGTTAGCAAAAAGCTGATAGGGCCCCATATGCCGAAAAATGGACCGATCGTTTCAGCGTACACCATACAGCGTTTTTTCAGAGCAATCGCGAAGAATAAGCCATAGAAGTGCGACAGGTTTGTAATAAAGCTGTTCAGATTCGTGAAAAGGTGACCTCCAGGAAGAGTTACAACGTTGCTTCGCAGATAAAGCTGGATTGTTTTTTTCTTAAACCTCGGCACAGGTAGATGCAGTCCCATACGTGAAACGATTAACCAGAACATAGAATATAGAATCCAGAGTCCTTCGCGTGCCATGTATAGGCCCTTGCGTGCTTTCGCTTTGGCCAGCTTTATACGTCGCAGGTCAACAAGCCAATCAGAAGATTCTAAGCCGTATTCCTGCTCGGCCTTGTTGGGGTCGTAGGCGGTTAAGGCAATATGTAAGTCGGGCCATCCAGCCAGCAATGTTCTTTTCATGGCATGGATCACAGATGAGTTGCCCTTATTAGCATTATAACTTTGAATGATAAGCAAACGCTTCATGTTTGTCTTCACTTCTTAAGAAGTTTGGCGGCCTTTAGGTAGAATAACACTGGAAAATTGAGAAAGAAAACACTTGCTGTGAGGTTGATCCGCCTGAGTAGCAGGATATGCAAGTAGAACACGAGCAATCTAAGCTTTCTACAAAGAGATGGTTTCTTTCGATATATTATTTCTCGGCTATAATTGTAGGCTCTCCTACCTACCAGTAAAACAAGAGCAACCTGCTTATTTACCAGCTTTTGGGTCATTACGCTATGATTGGCCTTGAGGAATTCACACAATGAACTTTCAAGAAGAACCAATTGACCCTTTTGTTCCATTCGATTAAGGATGTCTGCCATATCTTGGCTTTTCACCAGGACAAGATTAATGCCTTCATGGTCGTTGCAGAAACGCTCTAACCAAGCGTCACATGTTATCACGTCGGCTGAGAACCCACCGGGGTCGGCGCACAGTTCGCAACCTAACGGTGTAAAAAGAGGCGATGATAGAACCATGCCGCAGGCAAGGTTATCCGTGTAGTGTATTTTCTTAGTTTCCTTATTCTTAAGAGTAATAGTCATGAATCCAGGCCAACCGTCGCCACGGTTTGAAATCTGCTTGACGTCAGATTTTGAAATCTTCAGCCGTTTGAGGATATAGTCGTAAGAAGCAACTGATGGCGCACGACCACAAACAATGCCGATTTTGAACTTTATGAGGTGTTGCAAGTTTGTGAAATGTTCGGATGCTTTTGAAACACCTTCAATGTGACATGGAAGCCCCACAAAGGCAATACGATGCTGACTTACATCTAAATGCAACAGCGTCCGAAGTATCTCATCGAATGGAATAGGCACATATTTAGAACCCTTCGCGGCCAGGATTTCTTCTTCCCTGGTTGCAAGAAATGCTTGACCCAAAAAAGGGTTGTCAGTGCGTCTACGTGTTACCACAGCACCAGTGATGACTTTATTCCTCAGCAGATATAACAACAGCGAGGTAATGAAGCCGCCCGATGCAGATTGATGTCGGACCTGTTTGTCGGTAGAATATACAGCGAAGACGTTCAGATAATCTCCCACGCAAGGATGCCAGCTCTGCGTAGTGCGACGGTTGGACCACGTGACCGGGGGACAACAGGAGCGGCACAAACCACAATTCGTGCATCGGTCGGCCTGGACTACCGGCTCAAAAGTCCCTCGTCTGTTGTTCAGTCGCATCTGGATAGCCGAAGCTTCGCATACCGCAGCACATGTACCGCAGCCGGTACATACACCATCTGCCAGAACTTCACTAATATTGTCTTGGTGGCTGCCCATCTACTTTTTCTTCTTGACCCTTTTCTTGCTTTCGCCAGAAAGCACGAGGTCTACGAAACTATTCGTTTTAGAACTCCCCCGAAAGTGTCAAAGCAAAATAGAGACCGTAATTCAGTGTTTGATGATATGCTGGAGATGAACTTTTCAAAATTCTTGTCATTCCAGAAATCCTTGCAGTGTCCGATACCAACAAAGGGATATACAGAGCTATCCGAAGTTCTTATCTGCTTATTTATCTCTGTGACGAAGACCCTGTACATGTCTGCTGAGCTAAGTTTACCAAAATCAAATTTCATGGGGTACTTGGAAAAAAGCATACGCAAAGCTATACTTTTAGGTGGGATACTTGTCGGTATAGAAGAAATACGGCTGTGCGGATCTTTTCTCTCCAATATATATCTCTTGACAGTGGCCTTGACTTTAAGAAGCTTAAGATTATTTATGGCAGGTTTCATTTGCGAATACACAGGTAATTCTAAGATTCCTTTATACTTTCCACCACGCCTGACCACATCTTCCGTGTCGGTCCACCAGAATCCAGCTTTCTCCTGTGCTTTTCGAAAATCAACCAGATATGGTTCCCATTTGTGATGTCCCCTAACTACTGAACTGTCGGCCACCAGGCCCACCTGCTTCATAGCCTCTATCACATTTCTGGCAGGCTGAATACAAAACGCACCGGCCCGGAAAACAACACATTCGTAATCCTTCCTAATCGGCTTGAGCATATCTTCCAATGCTTTCTTGCCTTGATACAAAGCCCCAGCTATCGAAAATAAATCTTCTTTGTAGCCTAAACCATTCGGCAGGTCTGCTATCCTGCACCAGTCAAAGTTAAGATGCCACAGACCATCCTTCAGCTCAGCCCCTATCCACTGTGGATGCAGATGTAGCTGCACGTCGTGGCCTCGCCGTACAGCGTCCTGCGCTTGTTTTTCCATCTCTGCAGCTGGTGAATAATCGAGCTTGAGCTTTCCATCCTGTTCGGCTTTTTTAAATGCCCAATATTCGGCAACCTCAAACATGATGGTCATTTTTGCACCGTATTTGTCACAGATATCAAGCAAACGGTTTGTAGGTTTAATAATGTCGCGCATTACATCTCCAGCAGCGCTACCAAATATTTCATAATCAAGGCTCAAAATTAAGTGAATCACTGGACGTCTCACTTCTTCTTTTCTCTCAAGAACATCCTGATAAATCCTCTCTATCCTTCTGGTTACTTTTGAAGCTGGAAAGTGTTTAACAGCATACTCATGATTATATCGGCTCATACTCTTGCGCAACTCTTCATCCATAATCAGTTTCTCTATGTAGTCTGCGAGAACATGCGGATCTTTGCTTGCAGTGATAAATCCCATTTTCCCATCTTCGAAAAAGTCACGTAGGCCTCCGACTGAGCGGGTAATAACCGGCAGCCCGAAGGCCATAGCCTCCAGAACGGAATTCGGCATACCTTCGCTATAAGAAGGAAAAACGTACACATCTCCTTCTTTTAACACCTTGAACTTGTCTTGTCCGCTAACAAAACCACGAAAATCGACTCCTTGAATTTGCTTATCCATGACATATTTCTTTACTTCTGATAGTTCATGCCCGTCTCCTGCAACTATGAATCTTATATCTCTACCCCGGCTTTTGACCAAATGGTAGGCTCGCAGCGCCTCGTAAATCCCTTTTTCCTTTACAATCCAGGATAGAAACAGTAAGTTAATACTTTGATTCTGGGCCTTCAGCTTGCTTTCAATGTTGAAGCTATCCATACAGTTATCATCGAATGTTGTAGTCCCCAGATATATAGGACCTGTATAGCCCCACGCTCGAAGCCGAGCCTTAAACTCCTCGGCCAGTACTATGATTGCATCAGCATTAAGGTATATCCGCTTAAAAAGCTTAAGCTTCCAGCTATGGAGTCTGCTTTCATATTCTTTGTCCCAACCATGGAAGAAAACGACCACATTTTTCCCTGCCCGCTTTGCGAGATATAGAAGTAGGCCATCTCTGATAACCGCCTTCTTTCTAAGTGAGGGATTCAGGTGGACGAGGCTGAAATACCCCCGTTTTAGATTTTGGCAAAAAAGTAGGCTGTCTTTTACAAGGCGATACAGCTGGGCAATCTTACCTTCATCGGGCTTTCTTCGTCCAATCGTGAAATACTCAACATCTGCCGAGTAATAATCTCTGAGCGTGGCATACAAACTCGTCACACCGCCTTTACCGTGCATACTTGGAGTAACTACAAGAATCTTCATATTACTT
>JBHIDV010000140.1:0-7171 GCA_046760285.1 Sedimentisphaerales bacterium | reverse complement strand
GTCCTGCTCCGCCATGTAGACATAGGCCATACCGCCTTCACCGATCTTCTCTAACAGCTTGTATCGGCCGATCGTCGTACCGGGGCCTTCGATGATGGGAGAGCTATCGAGGGTAACATCAGCTTCGCTTTCCAGTCCCACCTTCATTAGACATTTAGGGTAGAGGCCCTGCGGTGCATCAGCCGGTAGCTCAGCCCCACACTGCGGACAACGATTTTCTGCCGCCATAATAACATCTCCTTTCCGGATTTTAGTTGCTTCTACCTATTACTTAAGCAAACAAGCAGAAAGGTTACACGCTATTGGACAATTTTCGAGTGGTATTAAGAAAAAAGGCTCAGCGGGCCAGGGCAGCAAACAGGTCCCGGATCTCCTCATCAATTTGCTCTTGGCTTGTAACCGTCTGGGCGATTTCATCTCTCAATAACTCGCGGTAGCGCTGACGCAGCCGATGCACTGCGACCTTGACAGCCCCTTCGGTCATATCCAGCTTGGCGGCTGCATCGCGGTAAGGGATAGAGCTTTTCTCAGCGGTCAGATAAACCTTTAGATGCTCAAAGAGCTTCTGCTTGTTTGTACTGGCCGATTCGGCTTGCAGGCGAGCCATTGTCCGCTCCAGCACTGTCAATGCCCATGAGCGCTCAAAGAGCCTTTCCGGAGAGAGTTGATCAACCGGCTCAAGAGCATACTTACCTTCAGCGTCCTCAGCGTCAAGAGAGAGGATTTTTCGGCCACCACCGCGTTTTTGGGCTCTGGCACGGTCACTTACATTGGCTAAAAAGCGTTTTAGCGCCATTAGCAGAAATGAGCGAAATTTACCCTGCTTCGGATCGGCTAAACGCAAGCCGTCCTTTTCTAATAAACGAGCAAAAAAGGCCTGGGTATGCTCCTCCGCCTGGTGGGTGTCATATCCCTGTCGCCGCAGATAAGCATAAAGCGGAAACCAGTATGTTCTGCACAGTGTCTGAAGCGCCTCTTGGTAACGGGCAGATGTAGGCTGGCCCGCTGCCAGGACCACACTCCAATGCGTGGCCGCAAAACGGCCATTGCCGTGCAAATCAGAACTGGTGGGAGTAAAATCTGACATTTTGTACTTAATCCTCTTTCATCGCTGAATCTATATCTATAAGAATAAACTATTTATCTAAAAAATGCAATTGCTTCGAGTGTACCCCGTCGCCGTGCCGGCGACGGCTAAACGACATGTACTTTCGGCAATTTCTAACTATATTTGGTGTCACTGCTCTTTCCGAAGGGCTCGCCGAAGTCTACTCCTGGATTTGCTTGTTTCGGTATTGAATATAAGCTTCGCGCATTGCCACGTAAGGGTCGAGAGCTGCAGACTTGAAGGCCTCGTATTCGCCGATATGAAATGAGCTTTCGTTGAGGATTTTGCCGCTGGAAATGCTGATGGAGACCTCCGTGGGTTCTATATACCACGTCGGATTGAGGAATTGGTCGCCCACAAACCCCACCGAATCCCGTAGGGTTGACGGTCCCAGGAACAGCCAGACGATATAGAAGCCGTCGCCTAAGCTATATACCGCCAGGGTCTGGCCCAGGTCTTCCTCGGTGGGTTCCAATCCCAGCTTGTCTCGTGCCGGATCACCAAAACCCAAGATGCCAGCCGTCGTATTGACCAAGAACCGGTGCAATTCCGTGCCAGCGGAATCACACTTTCCCTGGAGCAGGCAGTTAACAAAGCGGATGGGTGTGGCCAGATTGTGAAAGAAATTGCGGACCCCGACCCGAACTGGCTCCGGCAACACCTCTTTGTACACTTGGGCGCAAGGCTTGACCACCCAGAAGTAAAGTATGTCATTCACATTGAACATTGTCCGATTCAAGGGCTCCAGAGGGTCCGCCACCTCAGCCATCTGCTCGGCAAGCTCCTCTTCGAGCAAATCAAAATCCTCATCGACACTTTCAACCACTGAGCCAGATTTGCTGATTTCCTGATATCCAGATAACCTTTTCTCGGAGACCGCACAGCCTGCAGTCATAAAGACCAGGACAACAGAGGACAGATAACAGATGACAGATAACAAACCCCGCGTAAAATGCGGGGCTAAATATTTAGCCTGCGGTTTCACCGCAGGTTCTGTCTTCTGTCCTCTGTCCTCTGCCTTCTGACTTTTGGTCGTACTCATTTTGAACTGTCAAGTCCCCTTGCCAAATGGTTTGACCAGAATCAGCATTTGCGGCAAGAGAGTAAGGTTGGCAAGAAGCGCAATGAACATGGCTAATCCGGTCAGCAGGCCGAAATAAACACTGGGCTTGAAATTGGACAAGGCCAGGATGGAAAAACCGATGATAATAGTCACCGACGTATAGTACAAAGCATGGCCAATGCTCCCATGGCATCGATGCATCGTATGTAGGTACTTCCGGTCATTCTGAGGGACTCCGCCTTGCGGCAACCCAAATTCATATTTGAATCTGTGGGTATAGTGAATGGTGTTATCGACGGCAATTCCAATACTGATGGCGGCGATGGTTATGGTCATCATGTCCAGAGGGATGTTCAGCCAGCCCATTGCACCGAGCACCACGGCAACGGGAAGCACGTTCGTAAGCATGGCAATCAGAGCTATTCTGGCTGACTTAAACAGCACCAGAAACATACCCGTCACCACCAGCACAGTGATTCCTAACGTTAGTATCTGAGAACCGAACAGGCTCTGTAACATGTTGTTGTACAGGACCAGTAGGCCAGCAAGATGAATCTGTTCCTCGTCAAGCTCCACTATGCTGACCAGGTCTGCCTTGATCTTCTTCAGCAACTCGTTGCGCCTCAGTGTCTTCTCAGAGTCCCTGACTCGGACCCAAAAGCGGACCTGATTATGCTGAACCGAGACATAGGGCTTGATCAGCATGGTTTTGAATTCGTCTGAGCTTTCACTGTATAATAGAGCAAGTTCAAGACTGTTTAGAGGCCTGCCACCGTTGGCTTTTTCCACGATGCCCAACATGGTGGCCAACGACAACACTTTGCCGGTTTCCGGCAGGTTGTCAAGATAGCGGTGCACAGCCTTGACCCGTTCCATCTTGTCGGGCGTAAACCAGTATTTTTCGTCCATTGCAGCCTCATCGAATTCATCAAATTCGTCAAATATATCATTACTGTCTGCTCCGGTCCGCTGTGGCGGAGTGACAGCTGGCAGTGCGTCAGAGTCCTCAAAATCTACGATGACATCCAGAGGAGTAGTACCGCCCAGCTTTTGATCGATTACTTTCATGCCCTGGTAAATCTCGGTGGTTTCGTTGAAGTAATCGATAAAGCTGTTTTCTACTTCTAATCTGGAGATGCCAATGAGGCTCAAAACAAGGACGAGGCCGCTGATACCTACGATCAGCACGCCGTGAGCTTCGGTAAATCTCGCCAGGACAGATGTTAGGGGAAAACGCCACCTTCGTCTGCTGGGTGGCGTATCTTTAGGCATCAGGATCAATAGAGCTGGGAAAAGTAAAAAGGTCACGACCAGGGACACAATCAAACCGGCAATCATCATCTTGCCGAACGTTTTGACCGGTAAGATGTCACACAGCACCAGCGAGCCAAAACCGGCGATGGTGGTTAGTACGGCGTAGAGACAGGGTTTGAACTTCAGCCGAACGGTATCGAGAATCAGGTCGCGATTAGCCGCTTGAGGGTTTTGGGCCAGCAGCTCGCGATAGCGGACAATCAGATGGATGGCGATAGCCATGGTGATAATCAACTGCAAAGAAATGAAATTAGAGGATATGACCGTCACCTCCCATCCGAACCATCCCAGCAGGCCGACCATGCAGACGACAGAGACCAGGCAGCAGAGCATCGGCAGAATTATCCAGCGCAGACGCCTAAAGATAATGCCCAGCATGATAATGAGAAACAGCAGGACGCCGAGGCCGAACACCATCAGGTCGTCCTTTATGAAAGAAATCATATCGTCAGCAATCATACTGATACCGCCGAGAAACAGATCAGCGTCCTGGCGATACTTGTTCATGATGGCTCGTATAGCAACGATGTCCTGATGGCGCAGGCGTCTGTCCTTGTCCCTGTATTGCCGGAACTCTTCTTCAGCGCGTTTCAATTCCGCGTGCTCCGCGGGCGTCATCGAGCCGGACGCCTTTTTCTGTCGTAATTCGTTGCGGTGCTGCCATAATTCGTAATAGACATCGTCTCGAGGGAAATTGATCAGCAGCGCCGTGGTTTTCAGGTCTGAGCTTATCAGCAGGTTTCGATAGAGGGGGCTGTCACGAAGCTCGACCCTGGCCAGGTCTATATCAACCGTCGGAGAGGTCAGAGTGGGTAGCTCGGCGGTGAGGTCTTTTAGTGCGACGGGGGAACTTTGCAGCAGCGGGACATCGAGGATGGAAAGCACCGATTCGACACGTTTCAGATGGTTCAAATCGTCCCGGAGCTGGGCCAAAGTAGCCAGAGTGTCGGCTGAGAACAAATCACCTTTAGGAGTAAAGGCAAGGACCAGGAATTCGCGTTGATCGTAGCGGGAGCTAACCAGGCGCGAGTAGCGAAGGTCTTCGTCACTCTGCAGGACGAGGGTCTCGGAGGAGGCGTCGAGCTTGAAGTTTCGGGCCTGCAGACCCAGAAAGATGAGTACCGCCAGCATGCAGAGACAGACGGTTATGGGAAATCGCAAGACCACGCGGTCGAAAAAAAAATGGTGCCATTGATTGGTTCTTATCATTATACCAGTCCAGCTCGAGCAATTCCTGGATCAGCGTTCTGGTGGTTTTTCAAGTCGAGAAAGAAGCTCATCAATGGTGCCGTGACGAAGGATATCATCGAATTGTGACCAGTAGGTCAAGAGGATGCTGACGCCCTGTATTTCCACATCATAGATCTTCCAGCCCACCTGTGGCGGATTCATTTTACGAAGCTTATATACTATGGCTATGCCTTTATCCCCAGACGCCAGTTGCACCGGCACATAGATAATGTTCTTCCTTTTTCGCACTATGGGCTTATACAAGGCTTTTTCACCCGTGTAGAGCTTGGCTTTGTCCAGATAGGAGCTTTTGAGCCGGTCGATAAACAGCTGAGTGAATTTCTCACGTTGTGGTGGTGTCAATTTCGGCCAGTGTTTTTTGCCCAGCGCCAGTTTAGCCATCAGCGGGAAATCAAAGATAGGGTCCACGATTTTATAGATTTGCTTAGCTTTGGCCTTTTGATCGATGTCTTTGTTTTGTAGGATTGAAATGATAGCATTCCATCTGGTCTGTAAAAGCCCTGTTAGCTCATTCGGATCCGTAACAACCAAACCTGATTTGGTCGGTGACAGGGCGTTTGGGTCGTTCGGGTCCTTATTATCCGCGTTGGCACTGTGACCGGCAACCACCAAAACCAGAAGGACACACCAAAAGCTTCTCATGTTATACTCCTTAGACAACCGGCGGTTAAAACCGCCGACTAAATATCTATTCCCATTCAATTGTTGCTGGCGGCTTGCTCGATATATCATATACCACTCGATTAACCCCTCGAACCTCATTTATAATCCTGCTGGATATCATGCCCAGCACTTCAAAAGGGAGCTGTGAAAAATCAGCGGTCATAAAATCGGCGGTCTCGACTGCCCGAATAGCAATAACGTTTTCATAGCTTCTCCCATCGCCCATCACCCCTACTGTTGATACGGGCACCAGCACCGCCAGGGCCTGCGATACCTTGCGGTACAGGCCTGCTGATTTTATCTCATCTATTAGTATTTCGTCAGCAGCTCGCAAAATCTCCAATCTTTCTGGGCTAACCTCGCCGATAATTCTGACCGCCAGGCCGGGTCCGGGGAAAGGGTGCCGCCAGACGACCTCTTCCGGCAGGCCCAGATATTCACCGACCAGGCGCACCTCGTCCTTAAATAAGTCGCGCAACGGCTCAATCAATTCAAAACCCAGTTCAGCCGGCAGACCGCCTACATTGTGGTGAAGTTTTATGTTTGCGGCCCCACCGTGCACTTGGTCATCCTTCGAACCCGACTCAATTACGTCAGGATAAAGTGTCCCTTGAGCAAGAAACTTCGCATGGGGAATTTTCGAGGCCTCGGATTTGAAAGCCTTGATAAATTCAGCGCCGATTATTCTGCGCTTCTCTTGTGGGTCCGTCACTCCAGCCAGAGCAGTCAAGAACTGCTGCGACCAATCGACAACTCGTAAATCTATATGAAAATGGTCGCGAAAAGTTGATACTACATGTTCCGCTTCGTTCTTTCGTAACAGACCATTATCGACGAAAATACAAACGAGATTGTCGCCTATTGCTTCATGAACCAGAGAAGCAACAACCGATGAATCGACTCCGCCGCTCAATCCACATATCACCTTAGCGCCCGCTACCTGTTGACGAACCGCTTGTACCGTCTCACTAACAAAGTCACTCATCTTCCAGTCACCGCTGCAGCGGCAAATATCGTATAGAAAATTTTTCAAGATGACCGGACCCTTTGGCGTATGCGTCACTTCAGGGTGGAACTGAACGCCGAAAAATTTCTTTTTTTTGTGCCTTACCGCAGCAAAGGGACAGGTTTTTGTCTCTGCTAATTTTACGAAATCATCCCCCCGCTTGTTGCTGGCGGGGGCCACCTGGTCACCGTGACTGGCCCAAACCACAGTTGAATCCGGCATATTTGCAAACAAATCGCTCTTGTCAAGAATCGATAGATTTGTCCTGCCATACTCATGCTTGTCGGCAGCAATGACTTGGGCGCCTAAAATCTTACAGCCCAGTTGCATCCCATAGCAGATTCCTAAAATTGGCACATCCAGTTCAAAGATTTTCTCATCACACTTTGGTGCATTTTTGCTATAGACGCTGGCAGGCCCGCCGGACAGTATCAAACCCTTGACCGGTAACTTTGATAATTCTTCAGCCGTGACATCAGCCGGGAAAATCCGGGAAAAAACATTGTGCTCGCGGACCCGCCTGGCTATCAACTGGCAGTACTGACTGCCAAAATCTAAAATGGCTATAATCTCACATCTTGTATTTAGCATCTTGTTATTCTATCATCGTTTTGTGGTTTCTACAATTAACGTTGGGCGATAGACGATGGAAGATGGACGAGGGACGATGGAAGACAGACTATCGAACATTACAAAAACTGTCGGCTTTTTGTTCCATCGTAAATAACATAGCAAATATACGCTCATATTTCTCATCCAGCCTTTT
>JBHIDV010000139.1:0-7183 GCA_046760285.1 Sedimentisphaerales bacterium | reverse complement strand
CTGGTCGGCATCAGTATCGATGGGCCTAAAGAATTCCACGATTGCTACCGCCTGGATTATAGCGGCCGGGGCACCTTTGATAGAGTAATGCAGGCAATTGAGGCGTGCAAAGAATACAAGGTTGAATTCAATGCGCTTACTTTAATAAATGATAAGAATGTGGGACATCCAGACGAGATTTTCGATTTTTTCGTCGAAAACGGCATCAAATATCTGCAGTTTATTCCCTGTGTTGAAACGGACCCAGCTACCGGCCAGATTAAAGATTTTTCAGCTACGCCTCAGCAGCTCGGCCAGTTCTGGTGCAGGATATTTGACCGCTGGTACGAATACGGCCCGAAGAATCTAAGCATTCGTGACTTCGATTCGATACTGTCGTACTGCATTATGGAAAAGCATACCATTTGCACATTTGACAAGCAGTGTAGTCAATACATTGTCATCGAGCATACCGGTGATGCCTTCTGCTGTGATTTTTTTGTGGAGCCGAGGTGGCGATTAGGAAACATTTTTGAAACGCCGATAGAGAAACTGGCTGCCAGCAGTACGAAGCGGGCCTTTGCCAGAGCCAAGCAAAATCTGTGCAACAAATGTCTCGTCTGTAGACATCTGGCTCTCTGTAGAGGCGGCTGTATGAAGGATAGAGCTGTTTTTGATAGGGAAGGTTTCGGCCGAGAAAGTTATTTCTGCGAGGCCTACAAGCGGTTCTTTGATTACACTATGCCGAGGTTTATGCAGATAGCTGCCCAGATCAATGCTGGCTCGCCAGTCAGAATCCAGCCCTTCGTTTAGCTCTGCTGCAGGTAACAAATGCAATGAGTATAAAAATTACTTTGAAGGCACATACCCTAATTTTCCCCACACGGCCTTCTGTACCTTGTACAAGTCTGGATTGCCGGGCGAGGAAGACTGGCTGTCGTGGCGCCCCGTGCTTTGCCAGTAGTCATAATCCATCTTGGCAATCTCTATGGTACGCGGGTCTTTCCATTTCCAATATTCGCTGCGTCCATCCGCGAAAGAGAAGTTTGTGCCGTCACCATGTCGCGCCGTGATCTGGTCCCACCACCGTTCCTGGTCGTACCAGATAGTCCAACTGGCAGGGCTCAGCCGGCCCTCATCAAGAAAAACAGCCCTGTTGCTGGGATGGCGAATCTGCAGCCTATTTTTTAGTATCTGCCCGTCCGCTCCGGGTATCGCGTCATAACCGTTCATAGAATCAACTATGGCGTACGTCACCACCTCTCCACGGATACCCGTGGGGCACTTGTAAAGTTTTATGTTGGGGCAATACGGAAATAGTAACCCACGTTTGAGCCCTTTTATTCGGTTTTCTTCGGAGGCGCCGCGGCCGGGCCAGTACACCCAACAAGTGCCGTCTTTATTGTGGCCGCCAGTACTGGTGTTGCCGTTCACAATCTTGTTATCATTATCATCCGCATACATATTCCAAGCGAGTGCCAACTGCTTAAGATTGTTAAGGCAAGCCGCACGTTTGCCCTGTTCTCTGGCCCTGTTCAGTGCCGGTATCAGTATCGCCATCAACAAGGCGATAATGGCAATTACTACCAAAAGCTCTATTAACGTAAAACCCGTTAGAAATCCTCTGCATTCCTGATGACAAATCTTAATTTCTAACGGGGTGAATCCTTTTCGTTTGACCATCGTGCGGTCCTTTCATGTATAATGATTTTCAGTAATCTTTAAGGTTTCGCATCCATTGGGGCCAGTCGCTCGGCTGGACGCCGCCGGCTGTGGTCCAGGGGCCGGCCGTATTGTATTTCCGGTGCCACTTCAGCGTCCACAGCTCCTTAAGTCCAATCTTGCTGGCAGAGAAATCCAAAAAAATGCCATTTATGAACCCCTTGTGCCGGTTGAGACAGACCCGTGACATGTTCGTGTTTCCCTGCCATACCTGACCATCAAAATCGGGAGGTGGGTCGGTGTGCTGCGGCCAGAAATTATACCGCTGGCCACCCAAAAACAGCGGCACATAACCGGCACCTTTAACATTGGGAGTCCTCCAGTGATTTGTCTCAAACTTGCCGCCAGGATTCTGCTCTGGTAGCGGATTATTACACCAGCCATTTATCCCATAGCTGCCGCGCATAGGTTTTAGCCACCCCGTCCGCTGGTGGGCGGTGCCCGGCCCATAGTAGCCCCAGGCAGAGGTCGAGCCGCGGAACGTTCCTCGCAGACCCGTAGGAGTGCCATTCTTGGTAAACCAGGGTTTTGTGGCCTCCGGGCAGCAGGTAAAGTCGCTGTCCCACTGGTAGTACGCTCCCATCGCTCTTACCCACCGATTATTATCATCAGGACCCGAACGACCTTTCCACCCTTCCATAAAATAACCGTTATGGTCTTCGGCGTACATCGAAAAGAACAGGCCCCACTGCTTGAGCTTGCTGAGGCACGCCACGCCCCTGGCCTGTTTCTTTACCCGCTGCAGTGCGGGCATCAATATCGCCGTCAACAAGGCGATAATGGCAATTACTACCAAAAGCTCTATTAAAGTAAATGCTTTCCGTTTCTGTATCATGCTACGCTTATTTTGTGCAAGGTTCAGTTAGTAGTCTTTAAGGTTTCTCATCCATTGCGGCCAGTCGGACGGCTGGACGCCGCCGGCTGTGGTCCAGGGACCGGCAATATCAAAGTTACGGTGCCAATTTAATATCCACAGTTCCTTCAGGCCGACCTTTCTCACATTAAAATCCAAAAAAATGGCGTTTATAAAGCCATTGTGTCTGTTGATACATACTAAGTGCATTTCATTTGAGACCAGGCCCTCAATATCAGGTGGTTCTTGTGTGTGCCTACAGTAGGTATCCCAGACTACACAGTCAAAAAACATCGGTATGTTGCTTGCCTTTTTTTGCTCCCGATGTCTCCAGAAGTTATCGCCACTTCGTTCGCAGAGCCATTCATTCATGCCGTAGCTGCCGTAATCTTGGCCGGGCTTAGCCTCAAAGTTTGTCCAGCCTCCTCCTTGTGGTCTCCATCGCCAGGCTCCGAAGGGGACCCTGCCTCCATCAGTATAGGGTTTTGTTGCTGACGGACACAAGGTCAGTGCCCCCCGCTGCTTGTAATATGGTCGCAATTTATCGGGCCAATCTCCGGAGGCTCCGGCGCCTTCCGGAAACTTTCCATCGAACTCATCGAGATACATATACCAGCAGTAGCCCCACTGTTTGAGGTTAGACAGGCAGGCAACTGCCTGAGCTTGTTTCTTTGCCTTGCGAAGACTCGGCATCAAGATTGCCAGCAAGAGTGCAATAATGGCAATGACCACTAAAAGCTCTATCAAAGTGAATGCTTTTCGTTTGCGCATGATACTGCACCTTTCTTATGCGCTTGTTTTCAGTAATCTTTAAAGTGTCTCATCCATTGTGGCCAGTCGGCTGGCTGCACGCCGCCGGCCTTGGTCCATGGGCCATTTAGGTCGAAGTTACGATTCCACTTTAACGTCCACAGCTCTTTAAGGCCTATTTTTCTGACAGAGATATCCAGAAAAACACTATTTGTCGCTGCATTGTGTCGATTAAGGCAGACACGCCTCATGTTATCACCTCTCCAATGACCGGTACCACTGGCTGTATGACCCTGGTATTCTGGAGGATTATCATAGTGCAGTGGCCCAGCACCATACCATGAGCAATCCATAAACAGTGGAATTTGATTTGTACCTTTGACATTGCGGCCTTTCCAGTAACCTTCCTGCGGCTGGTCTTTTTTTCTATTATAGACCCAGCGATTTACACCGTAGCTGCCGTAATCTTTTTGCATTACGTAGTCGCTATCCAAGTTGCCTGCTCCCCAGGTGCCGAAGGTGCCTCCATTCCTATTGGGGTTAGAAGCCTCTGGGCAGCAGACGCTTATTTTGCGCTCGCGGGGGTTCGACTGCAGTACCCATCTCCACTGCCCGCTGCTGTCGCCGTAAGCGAAATAGCCTTCGTTTTCATCCATATAAATGTAAAAAATAGTACCCCATTGACGTAAGTTGGACTGACAAACAACGGCCTTAGCTTGCCTCTTAACCCGCTGCAATGCCGGCATCAGTATCGCCATCAACAGCGCAATAATGGCTATGACCACTAAGAGTTCTATTAGTGTGAAAGCTCTTCGATTGCTCATAGTAATACCTTTTCTGCCTTCAATCTCTCACATAATCTTTGAAATTTCTCATCCAATCTGGCCATACCGGCGTGCCAGCGGCAGCTCTTTCTTGGGTCCAATCCCGATGCCACCTAAGCTCCCACAACTGTTTAAGTCCAATCTTGCTGACAGAGAAATCCATAAAAAGACCATTTATAAATCCGTTGTGTCGGTTGATGCAGAAACGCCTCATACCACCTGTATGACCGCCCCGCGCCTGCCACGGCTCTCCGTCATATTCCGGGGGTTCATCGATAGCCATGGGCCAGCCATCAACCCACTGAGCGTCCGTCAACAGCGGTATATAACCTGCACCTTTAACACTCACGCTCCTCCACTGATTCTTAGTCACGTATTGGTAATGTGTTTTCTTTTCTGGCGGCGCATTACCTGCCCAGGTATTAAACCCATAGCTGCCGAGACCGTGATCACCTTCATGTTGCAAGCGACGCCTGCGGTAGGCTCCGAACGGGATTGAACCACCCTCATCATAGGCTTTCATGGCCATTGGGCACAGCCGTAGATCAGGGTTTCTGTAGTACGGTCGCAAGGCGTTGCCCCACACATGGCGGTCCTGGGTACCGGGCCCGTGAAAAGCGGCGAACATTCGGCCATCGTTTTGGTCCGTATACATCGAAAAGGCCAGGCCCCAATGTTTCAGGTTCGCCTTACAGGCAGTTGCCCTGGCCTGCTTCTTTGTTCGGCCCAAGGACGGCATCAATATCGCCATCAAGAGCGCGATAATGGCGATTACCACCAGAAGCTCTATTAACGTAAATCCCGCCCCGTTAGAGAACCTTTTTCTAACGGGACCCGTTAGAAATCCCCTGCATTCGTGATGATAAATCTTAATTTCTAACGGGGTGAAGCCTTTTCGTTTACACATAGTGAAAAGTCTTCCCTAAGCACGTTCTTTACCTTTCTTGCCGGTGTCCGGCGTTAAACAAACTAAAAGTTTGCGTCCAATATTATACCCCGAACTGGGCCAGAATACAAGTATAAAACGCGCCCGTTTGTAGTTGCAAGAAGCTTCAGCGGTTTTTATTGACAGAGGCGGGATTTTTTTATAGTATATTAGTTCGAGGGACGAATACTAATAACGATGTGTGGTCTTTGCTTCTCAGGAGGCGAAAAAACCACGAATTTGGGTTCTCCGCAGGATGCCGGCGTCCGCAAGGCGGGGGCCCTCGCAGATTACACCGATTTTTGGAGATATTTCCATGTTTAACGGAAAAACGGTCGTATCAATCTTAGCAATAGTATTTTTTGCAATTAATACTGGTTTTTGCCAGTTGCCGATGCTCCAAGGCTCTGGCGACGGAGTGGGTCTTGAAGAGAACTGGAACGACTTTTTACATTACACGAAAATCGGCCGATTCGACTTGGCTAAAGGATATGCGCAGGCTGTTCTGCAAAGCGACCCTGACCCGGTGAGACTGTTTGAGTTAAGTACGGAAAATCCGGCTGGCTTCTCATTTTTGCTAAGAGTCCAAAGAAAAGCACCTGATGCCGAGCTGGCAGGGCTTGCCGGCAAAATCCTAAATATCGTGGAGCAGGGCAGATTCATTCGTCGGCGTGACCCCAGGATTATCGTAGAGGAAATAAAAAGATTAAGCGGTACGGAGCGGGGCAAACTTACAGCAGTTAAACGGCTCCAGAATGCAGGCGAATATGCTATTGCCTATATGCTGGATGCGGTAGCCGACGAATCTCGTGAAGATGAGTTGCCGAATATCGTGTGGGCACTTCCACAAATTGGTCGGCCTGCGATAAGGCCGCTCGTGGCCGCATTGCAGACCGAAAACATCGTAGTCAAATCTGAAATAATAAAGGCGCTGGGCGAGATTGGCTATCCGCAATCATTAGCTTATCTAAAATACATTGTGGAAAAGGATGATTCAGACGAGCTTCGGAAGTTGGCGGCCGAGGCCATAAGGCAAATTGACCCAATAGCATTAGGGGTTCCTGCTGCGGAATTATTCTTCCGACTTGCGGAGAACTATTACTATCATTCCGAGTCACTGGCTCCAGTAGAGGATGCCGATTTTGCCAATATATGGTTCTGGGACTCTGCCCGCCAAAGACTGACTCGTCAAGAGGTCGATAAGAGTTATTTCAACGAGCTTATGGCGATGCGGTGCTGTGAGTGGGCGCTCAAGGCCGACCCGGGATTCGGCTTGGCGATCGGCCTTTGGTTAGCTGCCTTTTTCAAAGCAGAGGCGACCGGCTTGACAATGCCAGCTTATTTTGGTGAGCGTCACGCTGGTGCGCTTGTCTATGCCACCACCGCCGGCCCTGAATATCTACATCAGGCGCTGGCACGGGCTATTAAGGATAAAAATGCTGATGTGGCACTTGGTGCTGTCGAGGCTTTAGCTACCACCGCCGGTGAGAAATCATTGCTTTATACATTAGGCCCAGCTCAGCCGTTGCTGCAGGCCCTTTCTTTTAATGATAGAGCTGTAAGATATAGTGCAGCGATAGCCGTGGCTTTAGCTGGACCCCAGGAAGGGTTCGCTGAAAGTAGGCTGGTTGTCGAGAACTTGGCAGAAGCCCTCGGACAAATGAATGAGGGACGAGGGACGAGGGACGAGGGACGAGCGACGATAGATGCCGACAGCTATGCCTTTCGGGCAGCCGAAGCTATGCTCAAATTGGCTGAGACTCGAAATCGGGTTATTGATTTGTCCCTGGCCCAAAGTGCTCTTATAAATGCCACAAAGGATAAGCGTCGTAAAATCCAGGTTCTCGCTGGCCAGATTTTGGCCTATCTTAACAGCCCCAGCGCTCAGCGGGCAATAGCAGCGATGGCTCTGGATAGTAATAACGAGCTGGATGTACGAATATTGGCGTTTAACTCGCTGGCTACTTCAGCGAAAATAAACGCCAACATGCTCGTTGAGGAAACTCTTGCTGAGATTTATGCGCTTATCAGTTCAGACCAAACCGATCCTGACCTTCGTAGCGCAGCCGCTGCTGCTTACGGCGCACTTAATCTGCCCAGCCGAAAAGTAAAGGACCTCATCCTCGACCA
>JBHIDV010000138.1:0-7232 GCA_046760285.1 Sedimentisphaerales bacterium | reverse complement strand
GATTATGAGAAAAAATCGAACAGGACATTTGGTGAAAACAAACCCAATCAAAGCCAATTTCGAATCGCAAGACAGATGACAAACGACGCAGGACAGATGATAGAGATTATTTGTTCAACAGGTTTGGTTTCATTCTTTGCAGCCATTCGGGTAGTTGCTCACGCGTTACTTTTTGCCATAAGCCTTTTTTCAAGCTGCGAGCGCTTGCTTCCAACTGCTGGTACTTGTTGTAAAAACTATGGTGAAAGCGGAGGTCCGCATAAGCAAAACCCTCAGCTATCAAAACTTCATTCAGAAATCTGCCGTCCGGCAGTTGAATGTAGGCCAGCAGTCTACCATATTTGTCTCGGCTGCGATTTGCATCATCGAGATAAACTGTTACTCGTTTTCCAAGTGCTAACTTTTTTGTGTATTCAGTTGCTTCGGGGCCGAAATACATTATCCCATATTCCTCGCTCTTGGTCTCGGGCGTATCAACTCCCCAAAGCCTTATCCTCGTGTAAGCCTGATTACTATCAGGCGTATCTATATCAAAGGTGTCACCATCTACAACATTTAGGACAATGGAGGTTTTTGCATGGTATTTTTCGAGGTCACCGCGTTGAAACTGCGATTTGTGGTCAAGCCAGATAAAGACAGCGGCCAAAAGTGAGCACAGAATGATTATGCCGGTTCGCCGGCGTTGACTCATCGCGTAGGTGCTTTTATTTTTCTTAGTCAAGGCAGTTGTCAACTATGCTTTTGTCCGCTCCTCAGCAGGTTTATCCAGCTCAAAGGCCACACAAACCGCCTCCAGGGCCTTCTCGGCCTGGTTTTCATTGATGATACAGCTAATACGAATTTCGCTGGTGGTAATCGAGTCGATATTGATATTGGCGTTAGCCAGCGCGCTGAACATCCTTTCAGCAACGCCATAATGGGTCCGCATACCTACGCCGATCACAGAGACCTCGGCAATATCATCGCGAGTGAAGATGCTCTCGCAATTAATCTCCTCTTTGATTTGTTCCACAGCCTCCTTGGCGGTGGACAAATCGGAAATACCAATCATAAACGACAGGTTCGCCTTTTCAGGACTGATTTCTGTCTGGACGATGTCATTGACCACCACTTTGGCGCTGGCCAAACGGGAGAAGATTTTTGCCGCATTGCCCGGGACATTATCAACACCCACCAGGCCTATCTTGGCCATATCTTTTTGTATGGTCGCTCCAGAAACTACTACACCTTCCATTTGTGGCACCTCATGAGTAATTATGGTCCCTTCTTTTTCGTTTGTGCTATTTCTTACATGAATCTTTACATCATATTTCTTGCCAAAGCCCACCGCTCGATTATGGACGACCCCAGCCCCCAGGCTGGCCATCTCCAGCATTTCATCGTAACTAATTTGAGCCATTTTTACAGCGCTTTTAAATATTCGCGGGTCGGTGGTAAAGATTCCATCAACGTCGGTATAGATTTCGCACACCTGGGCTCCCAAGGCTGCCGCCAATGCCACAGCGGTGGTGTCTGAGCCACCTCTGCCCAGCGTGGTGATGTTTTCATGCTCATCTACGCCTTGAAAGCCTGCCACAATAACAATTCTACCTTGGTCCAACTGTTTATGGATTCGTTCGGCATCGATGCTCTTTATCTGTGCCTTTGTGAAGTCACTGTTGGTGAGCATTCGGATTTGTCCGCCGGTAAAGCTAATAGCATCGTGGCCCATAGCGTCAAGGGCCATAGCGAATAGTGACACTGCCTGCTGCTCACCGGTGCTAAGCAATTGGTCCATCTCACGTTTGGGCGGATTAGGATTAAGCTCCAAAGCGTCCGCAATCAGTTCATCGGTTTGCTTGCCGCGGGCGGAAGCCACCACCACCACGCCAAAGCCCTGCTCTATCGTTTTGATAACTCGCGCAGCGGCTTGGCGAATCTTTCCCGCGTCCGCCACGGAAGTTCCGCCAAATTTTTGCACAATTATTGGCATTGTTCACCCCTTGAAATTTGAAGTGTCTATATCTATATCTATTGAATTCAGCTTTGCCCGTCAAGCACTTTAGCTTTTTAAGAAATACTCCATCAGCTCAAAACCATTATTTATTTTGAATCCTGACTCTGCGGCCTGGGCCTCGCTAAAAGTCCTCTGCAAAATGCTGCTGATATTGCTGCCTGCCATAGTGAATGGGACCGGCTCAGAGCAGTGGGCGCATGTTCGCACCGGGGTCGGATGGTCGGGCGCAACCAGTATCCGCCAGCTTTTGTAATTCTGTAGCGCCTCCAGCACAGGCCCCACGATATATTTATCAATTTGCTCAATGGCTTTTTTCTTCATCTGGGCATTGCCGTCGTGAGAAGCCTCATCAGGTGCTTCTATATGAACGAAAACAAGGTCATATTTGGCCAGCGCTTCTACTGCGGCGGAGCCTTTACCCTGGTAATTGGTATCGACAAAGCCGGTGGCGCCCGGCACTTCTATCAAGTCAAAACCGATTAGCTTTGACAAGCCTCTTACCAAATCAACAGCGGTGATAGCAGCACCCTTGACTCCAAATCGTTTCTGGAAACTTTCCATTCGGGCACGCTTTCCCTGTCCCCAAAGCCAGATAGAGCTAACCTGATTTTCGCCCAGGTCAGACCTTACCTGGTTGATTTCGTGATTGCTGAAAAGCCGCTGGGAGCGAGCCATTAAATCGATAAGCATTTGGGCACCTTTGCCCCGGGGCAAAATCTTTTCTATGGGCCGGCCAATACAATCGTGCGGCGGATACGTCTGCACGTCGAAATCGAGTCCTTTGAAAACTAATAAGTGTCGATAGCTTACGCCCGCATAGAAGCAAACCTGCTCACCACCGAGACAGTCCTTTAGCTCTTCTATCAACTTGTTAGCCTCTTCGGTAGAGATATGTCCGGCACTATGGTCTGCCATTTTGCCATCGGCAATGGTAACAAGGTTGCATCTGAAGACCCAGTCGTTGGCAGATAATTTGATATTACGTGCTACCGCCTCGATAGGTGCTCGCCCGCTATAATAGCGCAGCGGGTCATAGCCCAGCAGGCTCATTTGCGCAACATCGCTGCCCGGTTCCATATCTGCGGGGACTGTCCGGACGAGACCCTGCCTGCCCTGGGTGCTGACCTTATCCATATTCGGTGTTTCCGCAGCTTCGAGTGGACTCTTACCACCGAATTGCTCGAGTGGTTCGTCTGCTGCACCGTCAGGAACTATTATGACGTACTTAGTCATATCTTGTATCTCGTAGTGCCTAAAATGTTCACGAACATCGTTTAAGGTTTTCGATGCTCGTATCGATGCTTGTTATAGAAGCTCGAAACTCGTTTTTTATTGAGCATCCAGTCTCCAGCATCGAGCTTCGATACGAGTTTCGATAACGACAAACGAGCTTCTACACTTTCATTTTAGGCACTCCAAACTTTAGGCACTTTCTTTATCCTCCGGTATATCCACTATTCTTATGCAGACCGGCTTTCCACCGATAACATCTAAAGCTTCCATGTCTTCTACCGCTGCGGTGACACTTTTTTGCCGCGCCGGATGTGTGGTGATTACTACCGGCACGGTATTTTCCGGGCCGATGCCTTCGTGCTGCAATGCTCCGGATATGCTTATCTGGTGGTCGGCAAGTATTTTACTCCAACGTGCTACTACGCCTGCCTGGTCCTTACACATCACCCGGATATAGAACCTACATATAAGATTGTCAATGTTTTCTATCAGGGGCCCTACTTCATTCCGCGGCTTCAGATGCAGGTGGCGGAAAGTGGTAGCGGAGTTACCCAGAGCCACATCGATAATATCCGCAACCACTGCACTAGCGGCAGGCATCATTCCTGCACCTCGGCCGTAGTACATTACCTGGCCAACAGAACTGCCGAATATGCTTATAGCATTAAATGAGCCTTCGACACGTGCAAGTGGATTATCCTTGGCGATAAAGGAAGGATGCACCCGCAGTGACACTTTGTTTTGCTGGTCTTTTTGTCCAATTGCTAATAATTTCAGACTGTAACCCATTTCACTGCCGTAACGAATATCATCTTTTGAGATTCCTTCGATGCCCTCCACAAACATATCGTCGAGTGTGATTTCATACCCAAAGGCAATAGAAGCAAGGATAGCCAGCTTGTGGGCGCTGTCGTGGCCGCTGATATCCAGCGTTGGGTCTGCTTCGGCATAGCCTTTTTCCTGAGCTTGGGCTAAGGCCTGCGAGAAATCTTCATCTTTGCAGGCCATCTGGGAAAGTATATAGTTGCACGTTCCATTTACGATTCCATACATCGCAGTTATACTATTCGCCGCCAATCCTGTTCGGATAGCCGAGACAATAGGTATTCCGCCGGCACAACTGGCCTCAAAGGCTATACACCGGTTGTTTCGATGAGCAGCTTTGTAAAGTTCATTGCCGTACTTGGCCAGTAAAGCCTTGTTAGCCGTAACCACGTCTTTACCTGCGGCCAGCATCTTCAACTGGATTTGCTTTGCTGCATCGGTGCCGCCGACCAGCTCGACGGCTATTTTGATGCTATCATCACTCAACAGTCTGTTTAGATCGTGGGTGAGAATGCCCTCCGGTAACGTCACTGGGCGGGGCGACTTTGTGTCGGTATCCACAACGCAGGCAAGTTGTAGGCGCAGACCAGTCTTAGCTGCTATCGAATCAGCTTCTTGCATTATCAGCTTGGCCACACCGCTGCCCACCGTTCCAAATCCAACCAGCCCAACCTTTACCGTTTTCTCAGCCATGAACACACCTTATTATCGTTTCCGCCTGCACGAGAATTTATTTAGCCTGCGGTTTCACCGCAGGTTTGATTTCTTACAATGTGTTGTGGCTAGTAGTCTATGAATTCAATAGTCAATAGTCAATAATCAATTTGACACCGGCAGCGAAACATATATGATTTGGCTATTCGCAATCAACTATATTTTAATGCAAAAACGGAATGGATCAGGAGATAGATAATGACACGTATAAAGTTGCTGAGCATTCTGCTGGGCATTGTACTCTTAGCAGGCTGCACGGGGAAAAAGACGAAAATGACACAAAGAACATTTGGTGACGAACTGGCATTTCTTAAAAAGCATACTGAAGTTGTCGTTTTGTCAGATGCCTCTGGCAACTGCCAGGTAGCTGTTTCGCCCGAGCTGCAAGGACGGGTGCTGACCAGTAGTGCAGAAGGGATGGACGGATTGAGTTTCGGCTGGCTCAACCACGAACTTATCGCCTCTGGCCAGATTGCCCAGCACATCAACGTATATGGCGGCGAAGACCGCTTCTGGATTGGTCCCGAAGGCGGCCAATTTTCGGTGTTCTTCAAGAAAGGTGTGCCGTTCGACCTTGAGCATTGGTTCACCCCGGCGCCGATTGATACTGAACCCTTCGAGCTGGTCTCGAAAACAACAAATCGCGCGGTTCTGAAAAAGGATATGCAATTAGAGAACTATACAGGTACTATTTTCAACCTTCGTGTAGACCGCCAAATTCGAGTTCTCCAGCAGACCGAGGCAGCCGAAGCATTAGGAGTAACGCCGGCAAAAACAGTCAAAATGGTCGCCTTCGAATCACACAATAGGATAACCAACACCGGCACAACAGCCTGGGAAAAAGAAACCGGGCTGCTGTCAATCTGGATTCTGGGCATGTTTAATCCCTCGCCAGCTACGACAGTGGTGGTTCCGTTCCAGCCTGGGCCGGAGGATGAACTTGGCCCAATGGTGAATGATGCTTACTTCGGCAAGGTCCCTGCAGACAGACTGGCCATCAAAGAAGGTGTGTTGTATTTCAGCGGCGATGGACAGTATCGCAGCAAGATTGGCCTTTCCCCGCAACGGGCCAAATCTGTGCTGGGTAGTTTTGATGCCGTCAATAGGGTATTAACAATTGTCCAGTACAACAAACCTGAGGCAGTGGTTGATTATGTCAACTCCATGTGGCAGCTTCAGGAGCAGCCGTATAGAGGTGACGTGGTAAATTCATATAACGATGGCCCTGCTGAACCCGGCGCAAAACCTTTAGGACCGTTCTATGAGCTGGAGACCTCCTCACCGGCAGCAGCACTGAAGCCGGGCGAAACTATATCTCATGTTCATCGCACATTCCATTTGCAAGGCCCAGAAGCCGACCTTAATCCGGTAGCCAAAGCGATTCTTGGAGTGACCACAGCCGAAATAAAGTCGGCTCTTGGCCAGTAACTGCATATCTTTCTTGAGATTCGCAATATCCGGCAGCGAGTAACCATTTCTATGTGGATGCTTATAAAATCCTGCAAACAAAAAAGTTACGCCTGATAGACATTTTCATCAGCAAGATTATCACAAGCGTCCTATAATAAATTGAAAAATTTTTCTTGAATTGAGGGTACCTGATTTGGTATAAACGTATATAGAGGTCTATGAATTTTAGTTTGCCGAGCAGTTATGGCAGATAAGTTCCCCAGCTTTAATATGCACTTTCTGCCGCAGAATCAAGATAAGTTTTAAGTTTAGATTTTTGAAGGAAGGAGGTACAGTCATGCCTTAAAAAGTGATGCTGGTTTAGCATGGAGGTCGCGAGGAAGAAGAAGTTTTTAGCAGTTATTTTTTGTGGGTGTTTTGGTGTGTAGCCAAAGCACGGCCAATGTTACATTAACTTTTTGAAGGGAGGACAATTATGTGTAAGAAATTAATCTATTTAGCTTCTTTTGTTTTGGTAATGGGTTTGGTTCTAAGCAGCGTAGCCAATGCTGCTGCTCTGCCTGGCCTTATCGGCTGGTACAAGTTGGACGAAATGGTAGGCACCACCGCCTTTGATTCGTCCGGCCTTGGCAATGATGGCCACTTTGGTCCCGAAGGTGACCCCCAGTGGGTGGCCGGATACTTCGGCGGCGCGGTGGATTTGGACGGGTCGGATGATTATATCGAAATCAACAGTATAGCTGATGACATCCCAACAGACAACAATTTTTCGGTCATGGCATGGATAAAAACCACCCAGACCGGTGACGGCAATGTGATTGGAGCTAACACTACTGGTAGCAGTCACGATTTCATTTTTGGCGTTGATCAGAACGTTTTGCTGGTGGAAGCTGATACCATTAATAGGTACCCTCCCATTATCAACGACGGCGTGTGGCATCACATAGCGTACGTCAGGAACGGGAACAATGCATACGCATACACCGATGGCGTTTTGGTAGGCACGGAGACACCCTCGGGCGATCCATCGGCGATGGCACGGTGGTCGATAGGC
>JBHIDV010000137.1:0-7254 GCA_046760285.1 Sedimentisphaerales bacterium | reverse complement strand
TGTTCTTTTCATGCTTTTTCTAAGGATACTTTTGCTCGTCCTACCATTTCAAAACTGCGCCGGTGTCGGCAATGGTTGATTTTTTCATCTCTCGTTTTTCTACCCACCTATAGGTGTAATCTGTTCTTCTGCAAGGCAAGCAGCGTAATCCAGACAGGCTAAAATATCATCACGTTTGAGAGAAGGATATTCTTTCAGAAGCTCCTCAATTGTGTCCCCATTGGCTAACATTGCGATGATCTGATGAACAGGTATGCGCGTACCTTTAATGCAGGCTTGTCCATGACAGATATTTGGATCGATTGTGATTCGTTCATTCATCGTTTGACTCTCTGGAATAGCTATCTACATTATTATACGTATTTATGCGAACAATTCCAACAGAATTTCGCTTCCGATCTTTTTAGACAGGATTAACAAGCTCATCTCTCCACAGGATGCCTCACGGCAGAGTGAAGTCGAGAGGATAATTCTGTTATCCTGTCCTTTTAGGTCTGAAATTTCAGCACTGCGCCGGTGTCGGCGCTGGTGGCCATGGAGGCGTACTTTGCCAGGTAGCCTTTCGTTATTCGAGGCTTGGGCGGCTTCCAGGTCTTTTTACGTTCAGCGAGTTCTTCGTCGGACAACTTCACATTTATCTTGTTGTTCGGGATGTCAATTTCAATGATGTCACCATCTTTTAACAATCCTATGGGGCCGCCTACCGCGGCTTCAGGGCTGATGTGACCAATACAGGCACCTTTTGTTCCGCCACTGAAACGTCCGTCTGTAATCAGAGCAACCGATTCGCCTAATCCGGCGCCCACAATGTAACTTGTAGGTGAAAGCATCTCTTGCATGCCTGGTCCGCCTTTCGGCCCTTCGTAGCGAATGACCACCACGTCACCTTTCTTAACCTTGCCGGCCAAAATGCCCTTGCAGGCGTCCTCCTGGCTTTCGAAAATAATCGCTGGGCCGGTGTGCGTCAGCATCTGTTCGGCAACGCCTGCTGTTTTAACCACACTGCCATTCGGTGCGAGATTGCCCCGCAGAATGGCCAGCCCGCCCGTAGCCGAATATGCTTTATCCAACGGATGAATAACCTCTGGATTTTTAATCTCAGCATTTGCAATATTTTCGCCGAGCGTTTTGCCGGTCACAGTAAGACAGTCAATATTTAGCAGGTCTGGAATCTTGCTGATTTCTCTTAATATGGCACTTACGCCGCCGGCAATATCAACATCTTCTACGTGAAAATCACTCGATGGCGCCACCTTGCAAATGTTAGGACACTTAGCTGAAATTGCATTTATCCGCTCAAGGTCGTATTCAATACCCGCCTCACTGGCTACCGCCAGGCTGTGCAGAATGGTGTTTGTGGAGCCGCCCATCGCCATATCCAGAGCCAGGGCGTTATCCAGCGATTTTTGATTGATTATATCCAACGGCTTAATGTCGTTGGTGATAAGGGTCATAATTTGTCTGCCTGCTGCTTTATAAAGCTGCTGCCGTTTGGGGTCGACTGCCAAGATGGTCCCATTGCCGGGCAGAGCCATTCCAACGGCCTCACACAAACAATTCATGGAGTTAGCCGTGAACATTCCCGAGCAGCTACCCTGTCCGGGACAGCTCACACATTCAAGCTCTTTTAATTGCGATTCGCTGATTTTGCCTGCATTAAATTCAGCGATGCCTTGAAATATACTAATCAGGTCAACGGTTCTGCCGTTTTTTGTTACACCTTTTGCCATAGGTCCGCCGGAGACAAAAATCGTGGGGATATTCAGCCTGACTGCAGCCATCAGCATTCCGGGTACGATTTTGTCACAGTTGGGGATACAAATCAGGCCGTCAAAACAGTGCGCTCGTGCCATAGTCTCGACCGAGTCGGCGATAATTTCGCGCGAGGCCAGAGAATATTTCATACCCGTGTGGCCCATAGCAATGCCATCACAGACCGCGATAGTATTAAATTCAAAAGCGGTGCCACCTGCTTGCCGAACAGCCTCCTTAATCACTCGGCCAACCTGGTTCAGATGCATGTGACCCGGCACTATCTCACAAAAACTGTTAGCAATACCGATGAATGGTTTGTCAATATCAGTGTCACTAAGGCCACAGGCGTGAAGTAAGCCTCTGTGTGGCGCACGCTGAAAACCCTTCTTGATTGTATCGCTTCTCATAATCTAACTTCTCCCAAAACAATTCCTACATTAATGCGAAGGCCTAAATCACCAAGTTTAGCCGATACTTGAAGACAAATAAAGAAAAATCGGTTGTCTTTGGACATGGCGAATGTATAATTACAGTTTGAATTCGCCATATAATCAAAACTGGTAGGGAGACTAAATGTTTATGTCGGATAAAACTTTTAGCTTCATAGCCACTGTAGTAGTTTGCTCGCTGCTCTTGACGATAGACTGCACCTACATTACTGAAGAAACTGTCAAATCTAAGGCCGAATCTGAAGAAAAAATGTCTACCGGCGTGGCATCTCCTGGTGAGGAAACCACCAAGCCCGAGGGCAAACCCAAAGAACAATTACCAACCGTCGAGCTGGCATTGAAATTCGTCCCGCAGGATTCAACAACTTACCGAGTAATAACCGAAGCAGAAAAGGCCGTTTCGTGGGAAGGCCCTTTGCCAGAAAAACCCAGCGCTTTCAAAGGCGGCCATACCGGAAACAGAATGGAGATGACCTTCACCCAACGAATACAAAGTATCGACAACCAAAGCAATGCGGTGGCAAAGATTACAATCAAGCAGTTAAAGTACTTAGCCAAAGTGAGAGATAATGTGGTCCTGGACTTCGACAGCTCAAGGGAAAAGGAACGAGACAACCTTTTAAGTAAGTTAATAGGCAAAAGTTATACCATAGAGCTCTCACCCGCGGGACGCGTGCTAAAAATTATAGATGTGAACGAAATCCAAGCAGCTATCAAAGGCGATTCGTCCGCTCACAAAGCCGCTTCGGCACTCCTTTCTCCGGATACAATTAAGAAGCGTCATGCGATTTTGGCTCTGCCTGTGGCCGAGAAAAATCAATTGCGAAAGGGCGATAATTGGAGTGATGTAGCTGTCTTTTCTTTCGGCATGATGGGCTCGAAATCGTACGAAAAGATCTATACGCTAAAAGAAATCAAAGAGACAGACCATCGGCAGATTGCCATCATCGAGATGAATGCCATTCCCTCTTCAGAAATGGTGGAACAGATGCACAAGGAACAGGCAACAGGTTTGTTTTCCAACTTATTCGATAACATTGAAACATATAGAGGCGAGCTGAAGTTTGATTTGACTGCGGGCAAAATCGAAAAGTATATTGAGAAACTGCGGACAGAGTGGATTGCAGTCGAGCCCTTTGCTGGGCAAGAAAACGACAAAGAACCTGCTGCACTGAGGATGGCTGCCACCCGTCTACACCACCTCCAAAAAATTGACTAAAAACAGTAACCAGAATTCTGAACTTACGCCACCTTAGGTCTTATCAACGCACTGGTTTTGAAACTGAATGCCCCAAAGAATTGAAAGGGAACAAATTGAAAGCTATATTAACGATTGTCACTGTTATCATTCTGTCTGTTTTTGCTGGCTGCAGGGGCGCAGCCGGTGCTAAAGGCCCGGCAAGCAAAGCAAAAAAAACTCTGGAAAAGGGCAAAATACTGTTGACCGTTGATTTTCAGAAAGGGCAAAGCCTGGAATATAAGTTTGTCTCCAGCAGAACCACAATCCTTAATTGGAACCCAACAAAAAGCGCATCCCCATCAGACAGGACCACCGTCAGCAAGTATCTTGAGTCAATGGAGATGGTCGTCGCCTATACGCCTATCAAAGTGGACCCCTATGGCCTTACAACCATCAAAGCAACCTGTAAATCGGTAAAAGTGACACGCGGTGGAGGCGCCAGCAGAAAAGATGCTGCTGAGAGTCTCGCAGGCAAAACTTTCACATTTACTGTCAGCCCTATCGGCAAAATAGAGGACTACTCCCAGTTAGAGCAGTTAATCCAGGAAATCGGCAAGAAAGCTTTCCGGCGGGACAAAAGACAAGCAAGAGTTAAAGAACCTGATATGATAGATGACTTTATAGCCGGCCAGTGGTTTCTGTGGGATTCTATTTGCAGCATAGAACAGCCCGCTGAGGGTGTCTCGGTAGGCCAGACTTGGAAGTCTAAGCTGTCGGTACCTACCTCTATGGTGCTCAGAGAAGCAAGGGACGTTACCTATCGGCTTGATGAAATCCGCCAGAGCGAAAAAGGCCAGCTGGCCGTGATACGCAGTTCATACAAGCACGCTGAATCCGTACCGCCTGGCTGGCCTATAGCATATTCCGGCAAATTCCAATTGAGCGGGCCGTTGGGCTTTATCAGAATGCTCTCCAGAGACCTTAACGTCCTGGATTTACAAGGGCAGGGCGAAGAACTATTCAATATTGATATCGGCCGAATAGAACAACACCATCAGAAGTACCAGATGCAGTTAGAAGCCTCTTTGCCGCTTCCAGGTGCAAAACCTGTGATAACCATCAATCAATCTTTGAAAATGCAGCTTTTAAAATAAAAAGTGCCTAAAGTGACACAAAGTGTCATTGCGAGGAGCGCAGCGACGTGGCAATCTCTTTGCTTAAGTTTGAGATTGCTTCGCTTCGCTCGCAATGACATCGCGCATCACTTTAGAAGCTTTAGCTAACTACTATTTGAGTGAGATACGAATTATGGAACGCGAAAATCTATGGGCACCATGGCGAATTAAGTATATTCAGGGCTTAAATAGTGTGCCAAAGGCGGGCTGCTTTATCTGTCACAATATAGAAACTCCGCAGGATGACGACAAAAACCTGGTGCTGTGGCGAACAGAGAAAAGCATCGTGATACTCAATCGCTTCCCCTACAACAATGGCCATTTGCTGATAGCACCAATTCGACACATCCGTGAGCTTGACCAAGCAACCAACGAAGAACTATTGGAGATGTTCAAACTGGTCAGAGAATCGCAAAAGGCCTTATCTTTGGCGATAAAACCTCATGGCTTTAATGTCGGGATGAATTTCGGCCGATGCGCCGGAGCGGGTCTACCTGAGCATTTGCACATCCATATTGTACCCCGGTGGGACGGGGACACAAATTTTATGAATGTTTGCAGCGATACCGATGTCATCAGTCAGAGTTTGATAGAGCTGCTTAAGGAATTAAAGCAAGTAAGCGTAAAACACAATCTTCCCTGTTTATAAAATAGAATAAGCCACAGAGGACACAGAGGTGCACAGAGAAAAAAATTAAAATATATCTTCTGAGTTCTCTGTGCTCTTTGTGGCCAAAAGAAAGTTATGTCGAGTGAGCTTGCTGGTCACGCAGTCACTGAAAGGGTCAGCCGGGGTCGAAAGTTCCAAGAGCTGCCGCATCCGTATCGCTGCGACTTTGAACGCGACCGCGACCGTATAATCCACTGCTCAGCTTTTCGCCGACTGGAAGGCAAAACGCAGGTCTTCACGCCCGGCCTGGACGACTATTACCGCACCCGCCTTACCCACAGCATCGAGGTAGCGCAGATAGGAAGGACCATCGCCAAAGCACTTCAGCTAAATGAAAGCCTCACCGAGGCGATATGTCTGGCCCACGATTTGGGACACCCGCCGTTTGGGCACGCCGGCGAAAAAGTCCTTCACGATTTGATGGCTGAATTCAGCGGATTTGAGCATAACCGACAGGCACTGCGAATCGTCGATTTGCTTGAACATCCATATCCGGGCTTTTTCGGCCTAAATCTAATGTATGAAACCCGCTTAGGATTAGCTAAACACCACAGCACGTATGATAAAGCCCAAGACGAGACCTTCAGCGAAGCGAATTGCTCACTTGAAGGACAAGTCGCCGGTGTTGCCGACCGCATCGCTTACAATTGTCACGACCTTGAAGATGCTATGAGGGCCGGGCTGATTAGCAGCGAACAATTACAAGATATAGAAATATTCACTGAAGCAGAAAGACGAATAAATGCCAAAGGTATTAAAGACCGCACCATCCGTAGGACACGAACCGCAAAAGCAATTATCGATAAGCTGGTTAGCGATTGCATCGACACCAGCAAAAAAACTATAGCCCAAGCAAATATAAAAACCGTAGGCGATGTTTATGGCAAAACCGAAAATTTGATTGTGCTTTCAGCCCAAAGCGACGAGGCACTTGCCGAATTGGAGGAGTTCTTGTTAGAGAACTTTTACCAACATAGGCTGCTGATGCAGACGATAGAAAAAGTCGAAGATTGGCTCAGCCTTCTTTTCAAGAGACTCTGTCAAAAGCCGGACCTTATGCCCGGCTACTTTCAGCGGTTTATCCCAGAGCAGGGCCTGCAGCGAACTGTATGTGATTATATCGCCGGCATGACCGATAGATTCTGCCTGAAAATGCTTGAAGAGGAAAAGTGTTAGGTTATGGGTTTGAAATTCTCTAAATAGAGGTGATGCAAGATGCTGCATGACAGAAATATTGTCGGTTGGATAATCAGCATACTATGTTTTTGTACGATTCTTACAGAGCAAGTGTGCTTTGACCAAACAGAACAGTGGAAAAGCAAAAGGAAAGCTGTGGTTCTGGATGCAAATGGAACTCCAGTAGCAGGGGCGAAGATATATCGTCGAGCATCCTTTACAGTGGATATTCGAAAAGGCGATATGTCTCTTTCTGAAGAGGCGAATACCATAGCCGAGACAGACGCTAATGGCGAATTTTTCTTTGACCTGCCCAGACTCGGCGTCGGTGTTTTATTTCTGGCTGTGGATGAATCTTTGAGCAGAATTGGATACCTCAGGGTGCAGCGTAAGGACCAAAATGACGTTCATACTGTTATAGTTGCAGCTCCTGGTCGCATTAAGGCAACCTTGGAGAGCAAGCAAGTTCCATTGAGCAGCTTGATCGTTAACATTGGGTTCTATGAGCCTCACAAAAGAAGAGTTCTCGGTGGTTTTATGACATTCGATTACCGATTCGACGAGCCTGAAGATTCAATACCCTTGGACATAATCTGTCCAAGTCGGTGCAATCTTAAATTCATAATACGGAAACAACAATCCCTAAAGGACATCGAAAGGGGCATACCGCCATTGGCGCCCGGCGAGGTTCTCGATATGGGCAGGGTTACAATGGAACCAGTTTATGGCTATGAGCTATTTGGCAAAAGGGCACCCGAGCTTAAGGTTGCTAAATGGGTCAAAGGTAAGCCTACAACACTTGAGGCACTCAAAGGAAAACTTGTCTTACTTGATTTCTGGGGCTTATGG
>JBHIDV010000136.1:0-7281 GCA_046760285.1 Sedimentisphaerales bacterium | reverse complement strand
TTCGGCTACGCTCAGAGCCTGCCCTGAGCTTATCGAAGGGACAGGTTTGACAGCTAAATATTTTGGGATTGCCGCGTCTTCAAATTGATTATTGATGAATGATTATTGATTATTGGGGAATATAGACCGTCGCCGGGTCGGAGACGGCTAAACAATCCCCACTTGGATAAAAACCCCGTAATCTCGCTCCGCCGAAGCGGCTACGCAAAGGCGAGTAAACTGCGGAGCTAAATATTTAAGGTATTGACAAAGGCCGAGGTAATGGTCAAATTTATATGCGCATTTTGTACATTAGTTTTTCTTGGAAGCTTCTGACAGTGTCTTTGGAAGGATAAATTATGAAACTGGATATTTCTCGTGTTGATGTGTGGGCTGCCAGTATCAAGGACCGCCCTGGCGAATTGGCTAAGAAACTCGATGCCCTATCTCAAGCAGGAGCCAACCTTGAATTTGTCATTGCTCGCCGAGCACCCGAAAGGCCCGGAACAGGCGTGGTATTTGTTACGCCTATCAAAGGTGCCAAGCAAATAAAGGCTGCCAAGAAAGCTGGCTTCTCCAAAGCTGCGTCACTGCGTGGACTCCGCGTCACTGCTGTGGACAAGCCCGGCCTGGGCGCGAAATTGACTAAACAACTCGCCGAAGCTGGTATTAACTTGCGGGGTTTCTCCGGTGCTGCCATCGGCAAACGTGCCATCTTTCACTTAGCTTTTGATTCCAATGCCGATGCCAGCAAGGCCATGCGCACGCTCAAGTAGATTTGTAGGTACAATGCCGCTCCCTTACGGTCGCGGCTCTTTTTTGGGCGGGAAGGTCTTTACAAGAGTTTGTGCAAGTTGTTGGATTGCCTGGCTGATAGGCTCAGATACAGATTGGCCCAGCCGCGTTTGTGCCGGCTGAATCCCAACAAAGTATACACCAACGTCAATATGTTGGCGAACCATCTCAGTAAACAAACGCGGCGAAAGAGTATGCGTAGAAGTGACCACTGAGCTTAACTGCTCAGGTTTGAATATGTTTATTGTCCCAGCCGGGGCGCCAAAGTCCAGAGCATCGATAATAAGCAAATTCTGAGGGGCTTTTTTCACGATAGGCTGAATATAATTTTCTGGCACGGTGCCAGCATCTATAAGCTCAGCACCGATTCCCGTGCACCGCAGCTGTTCACAGAGAAGGGGGCCTGCTCCATCATCACCTTTTAACACATTTCCAACTCCGACAATAATCGTTTTCTGACCACGGAGCCTCCTTAGTTGTTCAAAAATGTGTCTGTCCATAGCAAAGACGCCACATCTCCTGGAGTTATCGATGTAAAAATTATTCTGTCCAAGACGTAGAAATGACCCTCCCTTCTAACTGTTGGAACTTTATTTCAAAGGTTCGATCTTGCCAAGCGGTTTTTGCTCTTGGGCATTTTGCCATAATAAAAGAAGCTCCTTCTGATGTAGTGCCGCCCATTCCATAACGAGTCCCAACGCTCTTGGTGGCAATTTACCAGCTATTACAGCGAGAGTGTCTATTTCAAGTAGGGCCTCAAAGCCACTATATTCTGCATGAAAATGTGGAGGATTATGGTCCTCAAAGAACATTTTGATGATGATACCGTAGAATCTGCATATCTCAGGCATGAATTGACTTTCGTATATTAGGGAACAGATCTTGCGGTTTTTTCCCGGTGATTTGTAGATATAGAGAATCGGGACATAAATCTACCTGTTCGCCCCATAGTAGTTCACCTAATGATCCTATGGATACTTTCTTAAATTCCTCATAATCGTTCCACAGTGAAAATACTCCTTTGCCGACGAGATGAGACAAATTCACTGTTCCTTCTGTACCGTCAGAATATTTGAGCCAAATGTTATAATTTGATAGAATTTTAATGTCTGTAATTTTATACATTTTATACTATACCTCCTATTAAAATTGTATCATATCCGCTACAACTTAGCAACCTACTATTGAAGCGGAGCCTTTCGTAAATAGCAGAATCCTAATAACTTGGATTCTCTATAGCTGGATGTTCAGCTCACATTTGCATTTAGGACACAAGATTCGCATAAAATCGCTTGTTTGGAGCTCTTTATCCGGCTGTGGCCCAGCGAGGTGCTGAACATCCTGCGGCTGGGTAGAGAGTTCGCTGCTTTTGGCGAGCAGCAATGAAGGATTGGTATAGGCCAATGGGCCAAGTTTTTCATAAAGCCAGACCAGATGCTTTTTAGTACCTATTAACGCGCCACACTTTTCACACAGCTGCAGTTCAAATTCGTGAGTCTCAGTCATTGCCTCTTTATCCAGACCCGCCAGGTCCCACTTATTGGAGAGCTTTATGCCCGTCTCGGTTGTACAATTAGCTTCACAATTGCCGCAGAAGATACAGGTATAGTGTCGATGGGTAATTTTTCTGACCGGCGGGTCAGCTTCGAGGTCATCGACCTGGCTTAAGCATCCCGGGGCCGGGCAGACGTTCACACAGGCACCGCAGCCGATACAGCTATCCAGATCAAATTCGGGCTTGCCTCTGTACCTTTGCGGCACTATACACGGCTCCGCAGGAAATCGAGTGGTAAATCGCGGTGAAAAGACCGCGGTGACAGCCTCTTTCAATTCTCTTAACTTTGGTAAACGCAATTCTTAAACTCCTATTCTTGTATCTCGTGAAGCGTATTTCGCAATCTAGCTTATCAGAGTATCAGGTTATCAGGACATCAGGCTCATCCCACTGAAGTAGAGTTAGTTCTTCCTGATATCCTGACCTACTGGTATCCTGCTTCCTGATTTCCTGATGCCCTGGTATCCGTCCATATTTCGCTTCACGCCTCACGCTTAATGTTTTTCGCTTCTCCATATTTATCAACGACGCTATTCTCCCACAATTTTACTCCGGAGGCGTAAGAGCCTTTGGCGATGGCATGTGCAGCCGTAGGTGAAGTTATCAATATAAACACAGCACAGATTATCGCCTTGGCACTGGTAGGCCCCGAAGCGCTTACGACAGCGACTCCAACTAACAGCAAAATGGTGCCAAGAGTCACGCATTTTGTCGAGGCCTGTAAGCGATTGTAAACATCGGGAAAACGTACCAAACCTATACAGCCGAATATGTCAAACAAAATCCCGATTACTATGAGTATGTACCCTATAGTGTCACTCATCGAAACTTCTGCCCTCCAAAAACTTTGCCAACGCTATAGTTCCGATAAAGCTCAGCAGCGCCCAGGCCAGAGCAATATTGAGGTAAAAATCCTTTCCGCTAACCAGCCCTATCAGGGCACAAAAACCCACTATGACTATGCCTAATATGTCGATAGCTACGGTTCTATCTGGGGCGGTGGGGCCACGCCCTATCCGATACAAACACAAAAAGCAACACGCTAATAAGCTGATATAAAATAACGTTATCATAGCTACCTCTTTTTCATTTTTTAGCCACAGATTGCACAGATTTCACTGATCTATATTTTCCTTTTTTAATCAGTGTCAATCCGTGTAAATCGGTGTCTAATTTAATCTGTGTAAATCTGTGTTCATCTGTGGCTTTTTCTTTTTATTCAAAAATTTTCTGCAGGAACCACTCAAACCTTTTGGCGATGAGTTCCGTTGCCTGCTCAACATCCTCAGATTTGACATTAATCCAGTGGATATACAAAAAAGTCTCCCGCGAAGCGGGGTCCCCATCGTCCGTTAAATCGACCGTCAAGGTGCCCGGAGTCAAGGTGATGGAATTTGCCAATGCCGTGATGCCGGAGTCTGTTTTCAAAATTGTTTTTATTTTCACAATCCCTGGTTTGATCGGCATTTGGGGATGCAAAGCACGATAGACAACATCCAAATTAGCTTTTATGACATAATAAAAAAAGACCGGCAGATAAACTAAAAACCAAAACACCCGCACCGGTGAAATAAATACACGATGTTCTTTGGGCAATATTTCATGAAAGAGAACCGCGACGAGAATAGAAGCTATCAGGCCTGCAATTACAACCTGCACGTCCATTCTGCCTTCAGCAAACGGCCAGGTAAGCAGAATCCAAATCATAAAAGCTAAAACAAAGTAAATCAGCCGTCTCATACCATCACATCCTACTTTTGTTTTTGCCACAAAGGCACCAAGACACTAAGTTTTAACTATATATTTTTTTATTTTGAATTTTCTTTGTGTCTTCGTGTCTTCGTGGCCAATACTATCACCTATTCATTACGATAGCAGAGTATTTAATCCCGTCCGTCAATACACCAACAGCAGGGTCAAGAATATTCTCTTTTAAGCCCGGCACCAGCACCAGCAGCCCCATAAGTACGCACAAACAGGCCAGAGCTACCATTGCAACAGCTCCCGCAGGGCCGGTATTTTCTCTTGTTTGCTGGTGCTGCTGGGGCAATTCGCCAAGGAAGACATATCGCTGAACTTTCAAATACATAATTAAAGTACACAAGCTTACGAAAACAATTATTGCTGCGACCCAATAAAAATGCGCGCCAATTGCAGCCCATACCAGAATCAGCTTGCTCCAGAACCCGCTAAATGGCGGAATGCCGACTATGGCAGCCGATGCGACCGTACAAGTGGTGCGTGTTACAGGCATTCGCTCGGCGAGTCCGCCCATCTCTCTCATTTGCCTGGTGCCCGTTGACATTTGCACCGAGCCACTGGTTAAGAATAATAAAGCCTTATACACAGCGTGATTGACCAGGTGGAACAAACCGCCGAGGATAGCTAAAGAAGCCCAAGCCATACTCTCTCCTCTGGCGATGATCAGCCCGCCCAGGCCGATACCCAGCACTACATAGCCTAATTGGCTAATACTGGAATAAGCCAGCAGTCTCTTGAAATCCCACTGTCCTATTGCCAGAAATGCTCCTGCTATCATGCTCAAAAGGGCAAGTGTGATTAAGAGCCACGACAGCTGAACGGACACGCCGAAAACATTGAAGACCACACGAGCCAGGGCATAGACGCCAAGGGTTTTTATCAGCACCCCGGACAGCATAGCAGAAATCGGAGCGGGGGCTGAAGGGTGCGCGTCTGGCAGCCAGGCATGGAACGGCACCAGAGCTGCCTTCAACCCCAAGCCGACAATAAACAAACAAAGAGCAAAGGCAAGGCCGGGGTTTAAGCCCGTGCTTTGGATAGCTTTTGAGGCGTAGGCCATATTAAGCGTGCCCGTGTTACCATAGACCAGAGCAACTGCAAAAAGGATAAATGTAGAACCAATGCTACCCAGTACCATGTATTTGAAGGATGCTTCGAGTTCCTCGTGCTCGCACCCGAAGCCAACCAGTGCATAGGAGGCGATCGAAGCAATCTCCAAAAATACAAACAGATTGAACAGGTCTCCAGATAGTGCCACACCATTCATACCTGCGACCATAAGTAAAAACAAGCTGAAATATTTTGCCTTGGCAGTGTATTGCTCCATGTATCGAATGCTAAACAGCATGGCAGCAGCACTAACGACACTGATAGCTAAGAGCAAAAGCGAACTTAAGCCGTCAAGAACAAGGTTAATGCCCAGAGGGATGGGCCATTTGCCTACTTCATAGACCCTGGATTGACCGACAGAAAGAATGGCCAATACCAGTAGCGAAACAGTCGCCAAATTGGCTAAGACCGTTGCAACAGCTTTACCTTTTTTGCCGAAAGCCGGCAGTATGAACGCTGTTACTAAAGGCACCGCGATGAAAACAGGCAACGGTACAGTCATCCTCTTAACCTCCTTATCTCAGTGATGTCGAAGGTGCCGTATTTTTCGTACGTTCTTATACATATTGAAATCATAAGCGCTAAAGACCCCAAGCTAATAACGATTGCGGTAAGTACCAGGGCCTGCGGCAGTGGATCAACGGACGTATTTATAAAGCTCTGTATAACCTGAACGTGCTCATTTACTGATTCGACCTGGCTTTGCCCTATTATTGGTGCTACGCCACCGGAGCGGAACCCCAGCATAATCAGGAAAAGATTGACGGCATATTCCATAACCATAATGCCAATGACAATCTTCACCATATTCTTTTTGGTGACCGCACAATACAGCCCGATCATAAACAATAGAAAGCATAACGCGTAAGGCATCAGTATCACTCCTTTTTAACCACGGATTTCACAGATTACACCGATTTTATTTTCTGTTTTTTTCCTTTATTTGATTCTGTGCCAGTCTGTGTTCATCTGCGGCTTTCTAATTTTATTTAATCAGTGTCAATCTGTGTTAATCCGTGTCTTTTCTTTATCGGCTGACATATCAGGCCTGAACATGGAAAGAACAAGAACGACCAAAAACAGTGATGCGCCAACCTTCAGGCCAATAGCGATATTCGACAGCGGTATAGTGCCCGCACTTACAAGGTTAAATTCGTAATCTGTACCTACCAGGTATTTTTGATGGATAAAATTCCAGAAAAAACCTGCTGCTCCGTAAAGTAGTCCACACAGAGCTACTGCTGCAAAGAGCAAGGCACCCACACAATCGAGCTTAGAGGTAACAGGCAGGGACAGGTTTTTTTCTGCGAATTCACGGCCTTCGGCCAACATAAGCAGTACGTAGGATGAAGCTAAAATCACACCGCCGGCAAAGCCGCCGCCCGGAGTTAAATGGCCGAAAAGAATAATATAAATACCGAACAGAAAGATGAGCACCTTGACCCAACTACTGATGGTCTTTACTATTATTGTCATACCTTTCATCTTTTTCCTTTTCTTACTTTTCAGCCACAGATTTCACAGATTACACTGAAATATACAAAAAATATTAAAAATTTGTGTTAATCTGTGTTCATCTGTGGCTTAGCTTTTTTTCGCAGTATAACCGTTGCCCCGATAATAGCGGTGAACAGCACTGTTGCCTCGCCGAGTGTATCGTAAGCACGGAAATCCAGGATGACCGAGGCTACGAGATTCGCCGCTCCTGTCTTTTGCAGCCCCTCTTCTATGTACGCCTGGGAAGCGGCGTCGGGCACCTCAGCAAAAATGGCAGTTCCAAAGTTAGGTAAACTCTCAAGAATTCTTACCCCTGCCAGAAAGATGACAAAGATAATCACCACAGAAACAACTACAGTGAAAAATTCTCTGGGACCACTGATAAAAATCAGCTCGCGAGAGATGCACGCACGAATCAGGATAATCAAACCTAAAACTTCCACTACGATCTGAGTTATGGCGATGTCCGGTGCCCGCAAAAATAAGAACATCAGAGAAGCGCCGAAGCCTACCGCACCAACGCAAATCACAGCACTTAATAGATATCTGGTTTCCACCGCAACTATCGCGGCGATTATCATAAA
>JBHIDV010000135.1:0-7296 GCA_046760285.1 Sedimentisphaerales bacterium | reverse complement strand
GCCACTAAGCGCCACCAAATCTTTCTTATTATTGCTCATCATCTTGCTTTATCGATGTAACCAGTATACATTTTTACTGCGATAACATCAATTATTTTGTGGAATTTAACGCATTCTGTATGCCGTCACCATCTTGGATTGGCGTGGCGCGACATCTTCGTACTGTGCATCCCTCGTCCCCATGTGGAATTCATCAAAAGTTTATCTTGTGAAGATATTATAGTTTGTTGGCTTTGTGAAGAATTTGCCTAACCTGCTCGACCGACATGTTGGAGAACACTAAATATCGTCGGCTGCTCACTGGAACGACCGCTTTGCCATCTTTAGTTTTCGCAGTTACCCCTGTGCCAAACGGCCTCATGACAGTCAGCCGATTCGCCGTTATGGGCAACAGAAGCTCTGCCTCACCGGCGACCGCCCAGATGAGCACATAGCAGTCGTCAGGTTGCGTCCGTCGGCGAAAGCTATACGCCTTAAAGAAGCCATTGGCCACGTTAGGTATTTCGTCAATCGCCACCAACTCATGTTCGCCGTGTTCATTGATGAACAGGTGGTGCTGCTGGTCTGTGAATTCAGTTTTGCTCCATAGATCAATCCAGGGCTTGGTTTTGACTACTTCCCAGATCTTGACAAACTGGTGCTGGTTCGGGTCGACAGTCCTTAGCTTCTGTCGCTGGACATCGGTGAGCTTATTATTGATTCTGGCATCTTCCCATAGTTTTATTACATCCAAGCAGTCTTCTTTACGTGGGTGGGCTGCCACCTGCTCCGGAGTGGTCCGGATAGAAAACGGGCAATCCCATGCCGCACCCCGGCTGAGTACATACTCCAGCACATCCGGTCCCATATAGTCGTACAACCCGAATATCCATCCGAACTCGATGCGTGTGAAATCCAGAGCTCTTACAGGAGCGGTGCGACATGAGACATGATAACAGAAATTCTTTACGTGCTGGGAGGAGACATCGTAGGCGTTGCTTCGACTCATCATGTGCCAGCCGAAGTGGCTGTTCATCGCTGCCTCACAAACCGCAGGTTCCGTCTTAAACTGGCGAAAGACGCGATACTGTGCGTTTGCTACATTGTACCAGAATGGGGCATGGACATCTTCGGCCCCGTCAAAATATACCATATCGTAGGGTCCTGTCTGGTTAAAGATTTCGCCGATTCGCTGCGCCACTTCATCCTGAATATCGGTATTCTGATCAAACCTGATAAAAACGTGCCAGTCATCCACATCCAGCAGTTCAAGTTTTTCGCCAGCCTTATGAGCGGTTGCAGTGGTCTTCAGATGTCCACGCTCACAGCCGATGAATTGATAGGGCGGCTCGGTGGTGAAGTTTGTATAAGCTATCAGTTCTTTCCCGGCCTTAAGGATGCGTCTGCCATCATCGAGGATACAGCCTTTTGGGTTTTCATTAACGGCAATAACTTTCGCCTTGCTATCAACATCTCTGGCAAAGGCAAAGGTCCGAACCTTGTGGAACCGGTCATCCGGTACTGGGGTAACGTAGGGGTCTGTTTTGTGGGCCTTGCTGTAGTGGATGTGCAGCCCGAGCTTTAGTCCGGCACTGCGGATTGCATCGGTTACCTTTTTTAAATCTGCCATTCCATGGGGATATTGCGAGTTCCATACAAAGTGGCCAGCACCTTTCGTGAAGGCCTTGTAGGAAAACAGTATCATTCGAAGTCCGCAGCGCTTGGCCAATTCGATGTACTGGTCAACGTTATCGGCAGTGGGCCTTAAAGCCCACAGATAAGAATATTTCTGGATAGGCGACCGGCGGCGGCTGGCACCAGCAGGCATATTGAAATCGTGCTCAACATCTTCCATTACCTCAAGGAAGTTGTTTTTCGGGTCGCGGCAGCCAAAAAGCACCGCTGTAGTTCCCACAAAGGCAACATTCTTCTCGGCTATCGCTCTCAGCTCTACATAGTCAGTATGCTGGTTCATCCCGGCATAGGTTTTTATGTTTCCTGCACAGAGGCAGATACCAAAATGGTCGTCATATGCCACGTCAATCCAGGTGCCGAGATATGGCAGCTTCCTTATGCGGAGCATAAGCAAATCGATCCGGTTGATCGGCCCACCGGCCAGCTTTAGTAGTTTAAATGCGAGATAATGGCTGGTTTTTATAACTTCATATGTTGCAGTTACGTTTGCTTTGCCAAATTGAACAGTCATTTTGCCGCCAGTCGATTTCACGCTGGATGCAGAAAACGATTGTCCGCCGTGATAAGCCGGGGCTCTGTCCTCGAAATATCCCCTATGAGCCTCAAACTCAATACCAGTTGTGTCAAAGGTTTTTCCGCCTCGATAAACCTTTGCTATCGGTCCTGGCTTGACCAGCCAGCTATACTCGGTGCCGGAAGGTTTGGCCGTAAGGCTTTGCAAAATACCGTTGTCGGCAATCTCCAGCCGCAAAGTACTTGTCTGGAAGATCACTTCGGCGAAGGAAAAACAGGGCTGTACCACTGTTAAGAATACTGAGGCCAGCACATAGGCCACAACGCTCATAAAACCAGCAGTAGTCCTCTGATAGACCGACACCACAAAGTTTGCCATCTTACGTTCCCACATCTTTCTGCCTTTTATCCTATCACAATCCCTCCTTCGTCGGGACAAGCTTATTTTTGATAGCATTGAGCAGGTCTTTGGACACCTCTACACCCAGTTTTTCAGCGATGTTTATGTGCTTGGCTGCTAAATCATACTTTTTTAACTTGTAAAATCCAAAAGCAAGTCCATAATGTGCGTCGCCCATTTTCGGTTCAATCTTGACCGCTTTAAGATATTCGGCCACCGCTTGCTTATAATCGGCCTTATTGGAATAGGCCGCTCCCAGATTATAACGAACCCCACCATCATCAGGCTTTATCCGAAGGGCTTGGTTATACTGCTGGATAGCTGCATCATAGTTTTGCTTGCCGAAATATGCATTTCCCAGGTTTACCAGGGCAGCCAACATATCGGGCTTAATAGTCAGAGCTTCTTTGTACGCTCGAATTTCATCATCCACCAAACCCAATTTGTTATAGCAGATAGCCAGACCATAATGGGCCTCTGCAAAATTGCGCTTAATGGTCAAGGCCATTTGGTATTGGTGTATCGCTGCACCATAATCACCCATCTGGTAATAAACTTCGCCCAATTGGCTGTATAAGCTGGCGTTTTTGGGCTCCAGACTGATTGCTTGCTTTAATTGGGCTATCGCCTGCGCAAATCTTTTCTGTCTGCTATAAGCTATAGCCAGGTTCTGGTATGCATCTATGAAATTCGGGTCCAACTGAAGTGCTTCAAAATATTTAGAAATCGCACCATCCAGCCAGTCCTGCCTTAGGTATGCATTGCCCAGGTTGTTATAAGTCTTGGCATCATGGGGATTGATTTGCAGAGACATCCGGTATTGGTATATGGCATCTTCTATTTGCCCTTTCTGCAGGTAAATATTACCCAAATTCGCCCGGGACTCAGCTAAGGTTGGATTTATTTGTACCGCTCTTTCAAGGGCCAGTAGCGCTGCTTCTGTGTTACCTATATCGCTGTAAGCATTGCCGAGATTATTAAAAAAACAACCCAGCGTCTGAATCTTATTGAGGTTCTTCATGTAAATACTATTCTGGTTGCCTTGGGGCACCTTGAACTTATTGATATAGTGTTTATCCAGAGAGTTAGCGCCTTTACTGGTTGTTTCGATATTCCATTTTGTCCGACCATCATCATATCGGACAAAAAAGTGTCCTGGGACCACTACCCCGTACATGGGTATACCCAGCCGCTCGGCTAATGAAAGATAAAGAATGGAAAGACTCAGGCAATATCCTCGTTTATTATCCAGCACCGAGTGCAGGAACAAATCATTGGGATTTTTTATCTCTGGAACCGCCCTGAATCCTAACTGGCCAAACAAATATTTATTTATAACAGGAATCGCCTTATAGTTCGGCTTAAGCCACCTTTTCTTCAGCTTTTCCTGAATTTCCATAGCCATCTTATCCAGCCTTGACAGGTACCTGCGACCATGCACCATATCGCTCCACTGCTCTGAAACAATCAAAGCAGCGGTGGCTAAATCGACTTCATCCTCCGGCAGCCGTAAGACCTCTTCAATTGACCTTGCGTACAGTCCTCTTTTTCCTTCATTAGCCAACCCCGCACCAATTGTCCTGCTATGAAAGACCTGCCCTCTTGGAGGTTGGGACCCAGACACCAGCCCAATTGGTGCGGGGCTAAAAAAAAAGCTGCGGCGCAAGAACAGAGACGCAAATTGTTACCAAGAAAATCTTTTTCATTGGTTCTTCTTTTATCGTCAGATAGTTCCTCTCTACTTTGTGCTTTCCAGCGTTATAATATTAAAAAATTCTGGCCCAGACAAAATAACCGTTGTATAATTTAAATTCCCAAGTTATTTTATTCAATGTAATTTTAATCCCAGGAGAAATATGATGGGCACTAAATACACTATTATTACGGATACCTTATTCCATTCTGCATCTTTTCTGAGACACACGGCCTTGCGCAACCTGCTATATACAACGCTTCTTCTTGGTTTTTTGACCTTGGGGGCGTGCCGGCGCTCAAGCCTCCCAGCCTCGCCGGCCGAATCCAACGCTGCAGGTGAGTTGACCCAGACCGAAATCAGTCTGTTTGACGGCGAGACGTTAGGACAGTGGAAGATCACTGATTTTGGTGGTCAGGGTGACGTCTATGTCAAGGACGGTGCAATCTTCCTCGAAATGGGCAACGACCTGACAGGCATTACCTGGGCTGGTCCACTGGTCCGAATGAACTATGAAATTAGCCTGGAAGCGATGCGAGTCACCGGAAACGATTTTTTCTGCGGCTTGACCTTTCCTGTAGACGCCAACTGCTGCTCACTGATTCTGGGCGGCTGGGGTGGTTCGGTCTGCGGATTGTCCAGCCTCGATTACTATGATGCAGCCGACAATGAGACCACCCAGATCATTGACTTTGAGAAGGGGCGATGGTACCGCGTCCGGTTGCGCGTGACACCTGCCAAGATAGAAGCCTGGCTGGATGAGGAAAAAATAGTAGATGTAGATACTGCAGGCCGAATCATTGACACCCGAATAGAGGTCGAACCATCCAAACCGCTGGGTATCGCTACCTGGCAGACGACCGGAGCGGTCCGCAACATCCAATTGCGGAGGTTAAACCCCGCACCAATTGAACCAGTGTCAAGACGCCCAACCTCCAAGAAGGCGGGTCTTTCGTCGCAGGACAATTGGTGTGGGGCTCTAAATATTTAGCCCCGTGCTTTTGGGGGCCCCGAACCTTTACGCTGGATTTTGACCTGTCTAAATCTCTGCAGGTACGCCTACCGCCCGGCGTTTGAACAAATCTATATTCATCCAGCGGTTGCTCTTAAATCTCCAGCGGTTAGCCAGTCCTGCCGTAATAATACTAAACGTAGCGGCAATCCACGGCCCCAAGGACCCCAGTGACGGCAACAACTTAACTATAAGCACACCACCAAGTCCTAATACCACCGTTGCTGCCACTGCCGAGATAATTGCCAGCCACACCGTATCACCCGCCCCTCGTAAAGAGCCACTATAAATGATGCGGGCAGCGTGAAAAACCTGATATATGGCGGCACAGATCAGGATATTAACTCCAATCTCCTTCACCCTGCTGTCCGAAGACCAAAAAGCCATCAGGGCGTCTCTGAACAAGACAAAGCACAACCCCACCAGTCCCATATAAACCAACGCCACTCTCAAGCAAACACTGGTTTGTTTAGCTGCCAGATTTTTTTTGCCCTGGCCGATGGCCTTGCCCACCGCTGCGGTCAAGGCCGTCGCTATCCCCACAATGGGCATAATCGAAAAGCTGGTGTACGACAGTACTGCGCTGGTCGCCGCCAGTGCTTCTGGGCCGTCGATTTTTCCCACCAAACTAGACAAAATCACCCCCCACATGGCGACATTTACCATCAGTCCGAATCCTGCTGGAAGTCCGACTTTGAGCAAATCGTACATCTTGCTGTAGTCAATGTTCAAGGTTCGCCTGGACTTAAAAGTCGCATGTATGTTGTCGCTCAAAAATACAGCCAGGTTTATGACGGCTGCGACACCTATCCCGGTAAATGTCCCCCAGGCAGCACCTCTAATGCCCATGGCGGGAAAGCCTAATTTGCCGAAAATTAGTACATAATTTGCTACCACGTTAACCACCTGTCCGGAGAGCGACGCATACATGGTAATAATCGGCCGATGTATACCCATAAAAAATTGACTGCCGGCATAGTTAATAATCGCCAGCAAATGAGCGTAAAGCATGATTCTAAAGTATATTACTTCCAAACTAACAACTGCAGCCGGCTGCCCCATCGTTTTGAATATCCACGGTGCCGCCGGCCACATAATCGCCAGTACAACTGCGAAATAAACAAAGCCCATATATACAACCTGCCAGAAATAATTTGAGCAGTCCGTTTTCGCTCTTTTGCCCAGAGACTGACTTACAAAGGTATTGAGTATCGTGATTGCACCTATGGCAAAGCTGTTGGGCAAAAAACTTACAAACTGGGCCGGCAGAATAGCCGCCAATGCCGTCGTTCCCAGCCGAGAAACCATATATCTATCTACGAATTGCATGATGGTAAACGATATGGTCGATACTACCATCGGTGCGGCTAACTTCAACATATGCCTTAGCGACGTCTCGTCGGTATGACTTTGTGAAAGCAGAGAAGATTTATCCGTCATTCGTTACAACCTTATTTTATTCAGATTCAGTTTTCGTAATAGTATCTTATCTGATATGCCCAGAATCTGCACGTGCTTAACTGGCCTATACTGGCCTGAGATTATATTAATAGCGCTGCATTTGACGCCAAGTCGTTTAGCCAAAAATTCAACTAAGCACCGATTAGCCTTTCCTTTCTCGGGTGCTACTGCAACTTTAATCTTCAACATCCCATTGAGCAACCCACAAATCCGCGTGGGCGGACTGCTACCGGGCACAATCTTTACTGTAATAACCACACCTTCATCAACTTTTTGAAGGGTTAGATTAGCCATAGATTAGATTGTAGCTGCTGGAATGAATAAAAGGGAGAAAAATCTATGTGCTGGTTACTCAATTTCTCTGAGATTAGCGCCAACTGCTGACTGCACATACTTTTCGATCTGCTCAGCGAGTTCATTTAACGATGCTATTTGGAAATCTTCATAATAGCCTGGGACAAACTCGCCGTCCAGCGCCTTTTTAGAGATTCTAAGGCGTATAATAGAAGGCTCAGCTCGTCCGCATCCGGACTTACTGAAATC
>JBHIDV010000134.1:0-7296 GCA_046760285.1 Sedimentisphaerales bacterium | reverse complement strand
AAATAGTATTCTCGTTACCGGTCAGCGAGTTATTGACGCCTTCTTTCCCGTAACCAAGGGCGGGACAGCTTGTGTGCCCGGGCCGTTCGGCTCAGGCAAAACAGTCATTCAGCACCAGTTAGCCAAATGGGTCGATGCCGACATCGTGGTTTATATCGGCTGCGGCGAACGAGGCAATGAAATGACGGATGTTTTGATTGAGTTTCCGCAGTTAAAAGACCCTTATTCCGGCGAGCCGCTTATGAAACGCTCGGTACTGATTGCCAACACCTCCAATATGCCGGTCGCAGCAAGAGAGGCATCGGTTTATACCGGCATTACCATAGCTGAATATTTCCGCGATATGGGCTACGTTGTGGCTTTGATGGCTGACAGCACCAGCCGGTGGGCTGAAGCGATGCGGGAGATATCGACCCGCCTGGAAGAGATGCCCGCTGAGGAGGGTTACCCTGCGTACTTGGCGGCTCGCATCGCAGCGTTTTATGAAAGAGCCGGCAGAGTGCAGTGCCTGGGCAAACCCCAGCGCGAAGGTGCACTATCGGTTATCGGTGCGGTAAGCCCGCCGGGCGGTGACCTGTCGGACTCGGTAGTCCAGGCCACGCTGCACGTGGTCAAGGTGTTCTGGTCGCTGCAGGCGGAACTTGCCTATCAGCGACACTTCCCTGCTATTGATTGGTTGACCAGCTACTCGTTCTACAAACAGTATCTTAGAGAATGCTTCGAGAACAAGGACCAAGGTCAGGAAATGCACGAACTAACTGTTCAGGCGATGAGTTTGTTGCAGCAGGAATCTGAGCTTCGCGAAATCGTCCGTCTGGTAGGTGCCGAGGCCTTATCAGCAAAGGAAAGATTAGTATTGGAGACAGCCCGGTCTATTCGTGAGGACTTTCTACACCAGAATGCCTTTCACGAGGTCGACACGTTTACTTCAATGACCAAGCAGTATGAAATGTTAAAAACCGTACTTCACTTCCATAAGCAAGCATTCGAAGCTATTGAAGCTGAAATTGAAACCACCCAGATTTTCAAATTGGCAGTGCGAGAGGAAATCGCCAGAGCAAAATATACTCCTGAAAGTGACCTAAGTAAAATCGCAAGTATAAGGGACACAATTGATGAACAAATGAAACAATTACGACAAACCTCAACGGTGTCTTGAAATTGGACGCTGGATTCTGGATACTGGATTCTGGTGTGTTGAGCCGGCAGGCCTTACCAGCATCCAGTATCGACTATCAAGCATCCAATTAACCATTTAACCAAAATAGGAGTTTGAAATGCTGAAAGAATACCAGACAGTTGCCGAAATTGCTGGGCCTTTGATGTTGGTCCAGATGGTTGACGAGGCTAAATATGCCCACATTGTCGAGATTGAACTTAGTGACGGTTCGATACGGCATGGCCAGATTCTGCAAGTAGAGAAAACTACAGCTCTCATACAGGTCTTTGAGGGAACGAACGGAATTGATGTTGATGAAAGTACCGTTCGCTTTTTAGGTAGGCCTCTGGAATTAGGTGTCTCGCCAGACATTCTGGGTAGAGTTTTCAACGGCCTGGGTGAGCCCAAAGACGACGGCCCCCCCGTAATTCCAGATAAGCTAATGAACATTAACGGCAGCCCCATCAATCCCTATGCGCGCGATTATCCGAATGAATTTATTCAGACGGGCATATCGACAATTGACGGCTTGAATCCGCTGGTGCGTGGCCAGAAGCTGCCCATCTTTTCTGGTGCAGGTCTGCCGCACGATGACATCACCGCTCAACTGGCCCGCCAGGCTACGGTTCTGGGACAGGCTGAAGAATTTGCGGTCGTATTCGCTGCGATGGGCATTACCTTTGAAGCCGCCCAATTTTTCATCAACGACCTGCATGAAACTGGTGCCATCGAGCGGGCGGTAATGTTCCTTAACCTCGCCAACGACCCCGCGATTGAACGCATAGCGACACCAAGATTCGCCCTCACCGCTGCTGAATATTTGGCCTATGAGCTGGATATGCACGTGCTGGTAATTCTAAATGATATGACCAATTACTGCGAGGCCCTTCGAGAAATCAGTGCAGCCAGAAAAGAGGTGCCGGGCCGGCGAGGATATCCCGGCTATCTCTACACGGACCTGGCAACTGTTTATGAAAGGTCTGGCCGAATCAAGGGCAAAAAAGGCTCAATCACCACTGTTCCTGTCTTGACTATGCCGGAGGATGACAAGACCCATCCGGTGCCGGACCTGACCGGCTATATTACCGAGGGACAAATAATCTTATCTCGACCCTTGCATAGAAAAGGCGTCTCACCACCGGTCGATGTTTTGCCGAGCCTGTCGCGACTTAAAGATAAGGGCATCGGCGAAGGCAGAACCCGCGAAGACCACGCTGACCTCTACAATCAGCTTTACGCTGCTTATGCCCGTGGCAAAGAGATGGAGGAGCTGGCGACAATTATGGGCGAAGCTGCACTTTCAGACGAAGACAAAAAGTATATGACCTTTGCCACCGAATTCGAGAAAAGATACGTTTCGCAGGATTACTATGAAAATCGCACGGTTGAACAGACGCTCGATCTTGGCTGGGAATTGTTGAGTATGTTTGAAAACATCGAGCTAAAACGTATCGACATCAAACTTATAGAAAAATATATGCCGCGCTTCCGGAAAAAGAACCCGGAAGCGAATGAAAAAATCAAAGCTTAAAAAGCAAAATGACAAATCAAAGTTCAAAAATGATACTTCGTGTCATTGCGAGCCCGAACAAAGTGAGGGCGTGGCAATCCCAAACTTAACTGATGAGATTGCTTCGGTCACTTCGCTCCCTCGCAATGACATTTTGCATTTTGAAATGTAGTTTTGATATTTGAATTTATTTGAGACCCGAGTCACGGGTCACGTGTGACGAGCGACGAATCATGTTAGCTAATGTAAATGCAACTCGAATGGAGCTTTTGCATTTGAGAAAGCGAGTGGCACTTGCTCAACGCGGCCATCGCCTTCTGAGCGAGAAGCGTGACGAGATTTCCCGCCAGCTAATTCGCATCGCCAGAGAGATTCGGCCTTTGCGTCAGAAGGTTGAAAGGCAGCTTTTGGAAACGTGTCGGCGGTTTATGCTGGCTCGTGCAACGATGGAGCCAGAAGATATAAAAGCTGCCCTTGAGGTCCCGACCAAAAAGTTCAGCCTGGCCATCGAATTTGCCCGCATAATGAACGTAAAGGTACCGCATCTAATTAAAGAGATTTCCGGCGAGATTATCTGTTATGGCTTCGCCACAACATCCGGCGAGATGGACGTTGCATTGTTGGCTTTGGAGCGTGCCTTTGACGATTTAATTCAGCTTGCAGAGAAAGAAAAGCAGGCCCATCTTTTAGCTGTTGAGCTTCAGATGACCCGCCGGCGGGTCAATGTCTTGGAGCACGTGGTTATTCCCGAACTGCAGGAGACTATCAGGTTCATTTTTGACAAATTAGCCGAAGCTGAACGCGACAATACCTCCCGTCTAATGAAAATAACTGATATCATTAGGGCGTGATTCTTGACCAGTGGTCCGTGACTCGTGTCTTGTATTTTCTCTTTGATATATTGTCATTCTGAGCGAAGCGAAGAATCTCGACACTAAATCAGCAATAATCACTAATCAATTGGAATACCCACCTATTTTTGTAGACCGAATGGACTTTTTCAACAGCCGCACCTTCCTTTTTTTATTTTTAGCGAGCTACAATTCGCAAGATATATTTCTTCTGCTTTTTCGCAGCCTAACGATTTCTTTTAGAGTGACGCTGGACGTACCAGCTAAAAACATTCCAAAAACGATGAGCATCGGCCCAAACCATACAACAGACCCAGCTCCGATCACACATCCAATCAAAGACCATTTGAAAATATTGAGGAATTTGCTTTTTCTCGTTCCCGGAAAAAGCTCAAATATTGCTACACCCGTTGCGAAACCTGCCGCTGTTGTTAGCGGTGCAGCCAACCAGATGATGGCTTTCAAAATTAGGCTTTCGAGTCCTGACTTTAAAGCTGGAATAGCAATCGCCATCCAGCCGATATAAAAAATACCTGCAAAAATAATCGAAAAAATTACTCTAATGAATACTTCACATAACGGTCTAAAATTCACAGCATATTCTCCTGACAGGACTGCCCTTGAGTTTCATTTTGTGGTTTTGCACATTATACTTTATGGTTCTCACATATCTGCAGAACACAATTCTACCCTTTACGGAAATCAGCGCAACACTTTTTCCATAGTTTCGCATTTACGCATCTACGCATACATTCCTGATTAACTTTATTTTCTTGACTGCCGAATTTATCTGTATTAACTTGCCAATAAGCAGGAAAAGGGTAACCTCCACAAAGCGAAAGGATGGTTATGGCGTCTGACAAGCTAAAGATTTACGAAAGGCCGAATTTACGTAATCCTCGGCTGTTACTGGGTTTCTCCGGCTGGATGGACGGCGGCGAGGTCTCCACAGGAACCATAAAGTACCTCATCAACAAGTTAGCTGCTCTAAAATTCGCTCAGATAACTCCAGAAGGATTCTACATTTACAATTTTCCCGGCTCTATGGAAGTAAGCTCATTGTTTCGGCCACACACAAGAATAAAAGCCGGCCTGATCGAGTCCTTTGAGGTGCCGAAAAATGAGTTTTTCGGCGATGAAAAAAACGACCTTATCCTGTTTTTAGGCAAAGAACCCAACCTGCAGTGGGAAGATTTCGCTGACTGTATCTTTCTGCTGTGCAAGCAGTTTCATGTCACGTTTGTTTATTTCATCGGCAGTGTTGCTGGCCTGGTGCCGCACACCCGCGAGCCGAGGCTCATAAGCAGCGTTTCTGATGCCAAACTGAAGGACATCCTGCAGAAATATGGCATAAAATTCACCGATTATGAAGGCCCAGCCAGTTTCATCACCTACCTTACCGTAAGTTGCGCCGAGCGAGATTTGAGTATGGCCACACTTGTAGCTACAGTGCCAGCTTACGTACAAGGCAACAATCCCAAATGTATAGAAGCGGTAACAAGACGTCTGGTGAATATTTTAGGCGTGCAAATAGACCTTGATGAGCTAAGAGCTGTTGGCGACGAGTTCGAGAAGAAATTAACTGATGTGGTGCAAGAGCAGCCGGAATTAGCCAAAAGTGTCAGCAAACTGGAAGAGGACTACGATAACGAGATTTTCAATAGCGAGATGGGTGATTTGAAAAAGTGGCTTCAGCAGCAAGGAATCAGGTTAGACTAACTGGTCGGATTTTCAATTTCCGATTGTCGATTGCATTATAAATCCTAAATCGAAAATCGTAAATCGACAATGCCGCACGCCTCAATTACCGATTTTCTTAAAATGGAGCAATGCAGCACGACACTCAGGAGCATCAAAAATAAATGTTCCGCTCGCATCGGAGCTGAGCAGTTTTTGTCTTTTGTTTATTATGTCATAGCAGATAACCTGCCATTTGCCCTTTGGCAGTTTTGCTTGGATGCCTTTATGAGCTTTATTTGTGCCCAAAACGTACTCATGCTTCGGCCATTCCATAGCCCGAAAGTCCCGATCGATATTTCGAAATATGCCGGCACTTGTATCGGTCAAATTTGAATCTCGAACTGGTGCCATTTTCCAAAAGGTAATGTTTTCATCGATTATCCGGCGCAGCCAGAGCAGGTTGTCAGCGGATTTATGCTCGGCAGCTTTGAAGTTGCCATAAAAATAGTGCCCTCTTTTGCTGGCAGGTTTGTGTCCAGTTGTCCCGTAGCCGCCGCCCAGAAATGCGCCCAGATGAGCCTCGATCACATCTGCTTCGCTCCAGCCATCGCCTTTTCCTTCATAAGCCAATTCATCATCTATCACCGGCTTATTCGCACCGCCAAGGCGGTAGTTTCTCGCTACAAAATCAGCAGCGATGTGCAGCTTCTTTATCTTCTTCTGGACTGTTACGTGATCGTTCCAAGACAGATCGGCGTTAAGTTCCTGGTGCCAATCACGCGAACTTGCGTGTACGCTTACCGGCGTAGGATAGGCAAGAAACTGCCTTAATTTGCTGCCAAACTTTACTATATCGGCTGTGCTATACTTCGGATTCTTAATGTCAAATTCATTCGACAGGCATATCCAGACGTTGGGATAGCTGCCATAGCGAGCGGCAATATATTTCAAGATAGGAGTAGAATCGCCTTTATTTTCAGAAGCGCGTAGGACCGAACGGGAGTCCTTTGTGTCCGGCCCGTTCAGGATCAAATCTGCAATCAAATCGTGTTCGTGAGCTTCTCGAACTGCCAAGTCAACCCGGTGATAGAACCACGCAGGGTTTGGCCGATGAGAGAAATTGCCATTATCGGTTGGCGCACCTCTATCGTCCAGGAACGGTTTTTCCTTTGGATGGGGATAGCGGTCAGAAGTAATAGAGAAACGCACCTTTTTAAAATAGCGACTATTTGCTTCGATATCTGCTGCGATGTTTCCGCCCGTAGGGCCTTTGTCATCGTACTCTGAGAGAAAGCTATACATGGTGTTGCCAACAATATATGGATGAGAGCCGTCGGAGCGTTTATACCAGCGGCCGCTGCCAGCATCTTGGTCAACTTCCCAGAATCCTTTGTAAGATGAAGGACCGCAGTTGATAGAGTAACCCTCCTTTTGGCCGGTTAGTTCTTGCTTGTTCGATGTTGTTTTGACCAGTGTCCACCTGCCGAGTTTCGTAGGGCAGAACCGCACCTTGAACACGGGGCCTTCTGGATTGCCTTTGCCATCACCGTCCCAGAAACCATAAATCTTATAGACCGGTTGGCCGCTTTCGTGGCGCCACTCGGTTACCAGGTCTACCTGCACGGTGGGATTGTCAGAAGGTCCGTAGGTCGGGCCAAGGAACGTGACCTCGTGTACATCATACAATTGCACATTCTTTGGTGGGCCACAGTTCAGCAGCACATCCACACGAGGTGTTTTATGACTATAGGGCTTGGCCAGGATATCGAGGTCGCCGTCACCATCAAGGTCGCCAAGCTTGCCCTCATGGATGCCTTGGCCATGCCAGGCCACGGTCTCGTGGAAGCTGCCTTTTCCGTCACCGTACCAAATATAAGTCTTAGCCTCATCGCCAGCGCCGGGTTTCCCCATTTCGCCGATCAAGATGTCCAGGTTTCCGTCTGCATCAATGTCGGCTATCTCACAGGTATGGCCGTGCAGCACGTAACGTAGCTTATGAGCTGTCCATTGTTTTCCGTCCCATTCGTACCATTTCGCATCGCCGTTCATATCGCCCGGCGAAAAGACCACCTCCGGCCGGCCACCTTTTACTAATT
>JBHIDV010000133.1:0-7299 GCA_046760285.1 Sedimentisphaerales bacterium | reverse complement strand
TTGTCTAAGTTCCGGCTCAACAGTTTGACACCGCTTATCTGCGTGGCCTACCGGACAACGAGGATGAAATTTACAGCCGGCCGGAAAACGTAACGGCTCAGGAACCTCCCCCGGAATTGTCGGCAGGCGCTTAGCTGTTACACTCAACCGAGGTAAGGATTGTAACAGGGCCTTGGTATATGGATGATAAGGTTGCGAAAAAAGTTGTTTGGTGTCAGCTATTTCCACTATCCGCGAGGCATACATCACCGCAACATCCTCAGCCCGCTCAGCTACAACAGCCAAATCGTGCGTTATTAGCAAAATACTCATGCCGTTTTGCTTCTGTAATTCGTCGAGTAAATTCAGAATTTGTGCTTGAATCGTTACATCCAGAGCAGTAGTCGGCTCATCAGCTATCAATAGTGCCGGCTCACAGCTTACCGCCATGGCTATCATAACCCGCTGCTGCATCCCACCGGAGAGCTGATGCGGGTACATTTTCGCCCGCTTATCTGGATTATCTATTCCGACCTTTTTTAGCGTTTTGATGGTCTCGGCCCAAGCAGCCCGGTTGTTTTTTCTCTGATGCAATCTTATGGATTCTGCAATCTGGTTGCCTACGGTAAATACCGGATTAAGGCTGGTCATCGGCTCCTGGAAAACCATAGCAATTTTATTGCCGCGAATTTGCCGCATCTTTTTCTCACTCAAGGTCAGCAGGTTTTGGCCAACAAAGATAACTTCACCACACACAATTTTGCCTTGTGGCTCGGGCACCAGCCGCATAATGGACAAAGCGGTGACACTTTTACCACAGCCACTTTCACCAACCAGAGCAAAGGTTTTGCCCTTTTCTATGGCAAAGCTCACATTCTGCACTACTCTGGCAGTGCCCTGCTGAGTAAGAAAATGTGTTGACAGATTTTTAACTTCCAGCAGTATGTTGTTTTGCATGCGCTTATTGAATTCTCAATTTGGGGTCAAGACAATCACGTAAAGCATCACCAAAGATATTCAAAGCCAGTGATATAAAAAATACAGCAAGTGTGGCAGCAGTCATTTGCCACCATACGCCCCGTGACATCTCGATTCTGGCATCATTTATCATAGCTCCCCAGCTTGGCCGGTTGGCCTCGCCTAAACCAAGAAAGCTCAATATCACTTCAGCATGTATAAAGTGAACAAACCGAATCGAAAAATCGATAATAACCAGATGAAATACATTCGGCAGCAAATGCCTAATAATAATCCGGCTGTTGCTGCAGCCATAGCTTTTCGCTGCCAGCACATATTGGCGCTGTTTGTGTTTTATGACCTCGCCGCGTATTAGTCTGCAAAGTCCCACCCAACTGGTCAAACCAATGGCTAAATAGACCGATGTTATTCCTGTTAATTTATGTCCAAATAAGGTTCTGTCCCGCAAAACCACAGCAAATGCTAATATCAACAATATATAAGGGATGGAGCTTAGCGTTGAATAAATCCAGACAATAATCTCATCGACGAGTCCCCGAAAATAGCCGGCCATTGCTCCCAATGGAACGCCAATCGCTATACTTACAAAAGAAGCACACAAGGCCACCGTAAGGGAAATCTTTGCGCCGTAAAGCGTCTTTCGAAAAACAGATTGGCCAAATATATCGGTACCGAATATATGTTTACTGCTGGGCGGCTGATATGGTTTGCCAACACTCTGCGACCATTTTACTGCTGGCAGGTGCCAGTTGCAAATCTCACCGACGTAAATCAGCCCTGCCAAGAGAAAATAAAGTACAATAATAAAGAAACCGACCATAGCCAGTTTTCGCTGGCGAAGCCTTCGGAGACCATCTTTCCAAAGGCTCCTTCCTTTCGGTGCTAGCGATTCGGTGTTTTGCTTCATGGCTCAAGAGAAACTCTGGGATCAACTAAAGCATAACAAATATCAGCCAGAAGATTGAAAAGCACAAACAAAATCGCACTGATATAGACAATCGCATTAATCACAAAATAGTCACGCGATGATGTCGCTTCTACCATCAAATAACCCAGGCCCGGTATGCCGAAAAACCTCTCCAGCAGCAACGACCCCAAAAATAAGTAAGGAATCGTCAGCGTCACACGAGTGATAATCGGTACCATTGCATTTTTCAAAACGTGTTTGAACAACACCCGTCTCGTCGTTAAACCTTTGGCAAAGGCGGTTCGCACATAATCGCTTTGCATCTCATCCAGCATTACGGTGCGGTAAAAGCGCATATTCGCCCCCAGCCCTGCTGCAATGCCGATTAAAACCGGCAAAGCTACACATTTATAAAGTGGCAAATCGGGTTCGAAAAACACCGGGAATATCCACCACTTGTAGGCAAAGAAATATTGTCCGAAAAGAATAAAACTCAAATAAGGGATGGACATTGCCGCCACACAAATCACCACCGCGACAATGTCCCACACCGTTCCACGAACGTATGCTACAAAAAGGGAAATGCTGACCGAAATGAACAGAGTCCCAATAAACATTGGAACTGTTATGGCCAGCGAAGGTCCGAGCCCTCTTTTTATCTTGTCGAACACCGGCTCGCGGTCTAAAGCCCTGCCAAAATTAAAGGTCAACGCATTCTTAAAATGGTTTAGAAACTGACTATCCCAGGACATAAATAAAGGTTTATTCAGTCCATACTCTTCGCGGACTTCCTCTATAACCTGTGGTGACGCTGCTTTGCCCGCCATCTGAAGTGCCGGGTCGCCAGGGACAATTTTGAATAGTATAAAGGTAAGCAGCAAAACTCCAAAGACAATCGGGATTGTATATAAAAGTCTCCTTATGATGTATGCGGTCATTCTATCTTCTTTAACAATTCCTTATATGCATCTCTTTTCTTCTTATCGATTCTGTGATATTTGACCAGACCAAATTGAAAAGCGTGCGGTTTGTAATTGCCCAGCCAGTCGTGGTACAGCATATATGCGACTGGATGGTTAATAAAGGCAGCCGGGCAATCCCGAATTACGAGCTTTTCAGCCTGTCGGTATAATCCTGTCTTTTCAGGACAATCAGCCATGCCGGAGACCTTCTCGTAGAGCTTATCGAATTCCGGGTTCACATAGTTAAAACAATTGACTCCGGGCGAAACATTTTTACTATAAAAAAGTTGCAGAAAACCGTCTGCATCCGGATAGTCAACCATCCATCCATAATAAAACATTTGAGCATTTTTGGTGCGGATATCATTTAAGAACGTGGCAAGGTCAAGGTACTCCACTTCAACATCCAGGCCGACATCTTTAAGGCATTTCTGCCAAAATTGTCCTATCTGCCTCCTCATAGTATCTGTCCCAGGCATTGATAAAGTAAGTGTTGGAAGTTTGCCGCCATAAATCTCCTGCGCTTGTTTAACAAGCTGCCTGGCTTTTTCCAAATCATACTTCTGTCCAATATTTTCAATATCAGAATTGTAACAGCTCATTATGGGCGGAATAAGACCATGAGCAACCTCGTCTCTGTTATTCCAGAAAAGCTCTATATATTTAGCCCGGTCCAGCGCATAACTTATCGCCTCTCTTAACGGCTTATTAGCTCCGAGAATCTGGTCTTCCATATTGAAACCAATAAAGCTGGTACGGCCTTGCCTAAACGTCTTTAAGTGTATGTTTCTCTTTTTCATTGCAGGTGTCAACTCCAGGGAAGGTTCTACCGCCTGGCCGAAATTATCCTTCGGAATAATAATATTATCAATCTGGCCTCGTAAAAACAAAAACCAGCGAGGCTGATTCTCTTCGATTATCCGGAAAATTACTCTGTCTACAAAGGGCATTGGTTTTCCGGCATCATCGAGCAGGCCTTCTTTAGCATCCTGCGGCTGGCCTTCTGTGGGATAATAATCTTTACGGAAATTGGGATTGCGAACCAGGTCGATGTAACTGCCCCGGTGCCAGGTCTTTAGCATGAAAGGCCCCGTACCTACAGGGTGGCTTATGATATCTTCGCCGTAATAATCGACCGCCTCTTTGGCTACTGCCGTTGTAAACGTGCAAGCTAACCGGTAAATTAGCTGCGGCCAGGGCCTTTTAAGTTTTATAACCAGCGTGTAATTGTCGGGTGCCCGCAGTCCTTCAACCGGATGGCTGTAGTCCACATCTTCTTGGGTTCCCATTTCGCCATCTTTTTGCGAAATGGGGTCCCCTTCGCTTTGGCAGGTTTTGGTATATTGTCTAAATTCATCCAGACCAACAATTCTTTCCTCAAAAATCCACCAGTTTTTGCTACGGTTTTTGATATTGGCGATTCTCTTTAATGAATAAATAAAGTCAGAGGCCGTCAATTCTCTGCCATAACCGTCCTGGAAACAGGGGTCATCGTGAAAATAAACTCCCTTTTTAATTTTGATGGTATACGATAACATATCATCGCTCACTTGGGGCATACCATCAGCTAAAAGAGGCACAACTTCATAAGGCCTTTTCAAATAATGATATCCGTAGAGAGACTCGAAAATCTGTCCGGCAACTATAGATTCGTAGAAGGTCTCTATATTGCCTGGATCCAGAGTTCCAATTTTCATTGGCAATATAGAATGAATGATTAACTCGTTGGGGTCATGATTTGGGGCGGCGCCACAGCCGATAAATAGAATCGCGGATATTGAGATTAGAACAGCGAATTTCAAAGGCATAATCCTTTATGCGTTGCGCATGCGGCAGTTGCAACGTTTAACTTTTCGGCGGGTCCGGCAAGGCAAGCGGTGCTGTCCTTTTCTTGCCGCTGGGGTCCCTGCCGTAGTCAAAATTCAGCTTTAACGCTAATTGTCCCTGTCTTGTCTCATCTCCGAGCAATCTATTGTGCTCCTGCAAAAGTAGCGAATAATCTTTCTGTTCAACAGCCCTTCTTATGGTTGATTGGGGTCTGCCCAGAATTTTGCCGATGCACTTATCCTCCGTCTCCACCAATACCGAAGCCAGATAATGTTTACTGTTATTACTTAGAAAATCCTGCCCTTTAAGATACCTTTGCAGGGCGTAAGAATACAATTGCCCAAATCGGCGAGCGACAGCAGGCCTGTTGGAACCAGTAGAGACCACCTTATTGTAGAGCAATTTTAGAATAGCACTATCCAGAAGTTCATATTTCACCGTCCAGTCAGCGTACCGTTTTATCCGCGTATCTGCTATCTGCAGTAATAAATCCTGGCCTTCCGGAATTTTTACCTCGGCGGCAAATTCCGCCATCAAAGCTAATATCTCAGGCTCGCTACTGTCAACCAGCTCGCCGAGCTGCCGTGCAATACGCTGTGCCAATCGCAGGTTGGCCCCCTCAGCCGGGTTTAACTTGCTTATAAGAGAAGGATTGGTAACACAGCGAACCGCCCAGTAGCGAACAGCTTTATTCTTATCTTTTAGATGGGCAATAGCTAAATCTGCTAACCGAGGGTCTTTCAGACCGTCCACCAGAATCAGAAGATTGAGAATCACTTTGAATTGTCGCTCTTGGGCTAACTCTTTAGCCTGTTGAAGACCTAAAGAAATGTATTTGTAAGCCGACTCCGAAAATTGTTGGGCATACTGGCCCTGACTGCTCTGGTTACTTAAGATAACTGTCCGCGTCCTGGCAATAGTGGTAAAATCCCTGGTCTTGACCAATTCTTGAATTGCTTGAGACAGGAAATCGTCGATAATCTGCAAATCTTTAGGGTCGAGAACCTGCTTTTTGCGGACTATTTCAATTTCCCGGGTATCCACGGCATAAGAGTGCAAAATCATCGCTGGGATTGAAGATACTATTAGAACGCCAAAAATCACCCGTTTTATTTTCATTCTTTAGGTATCCGAAAAAAATGACTTGGACTTTATATAAATTACCGTAAAAACCGGCTTTTGTCAAGAAAATTCAGCCCTTGCTGTTTTCTATACGATACCTTATCCTAATATAAGGCCGGTTTACGTTTGAAAAATGGCATAGTAATTTATCGGGCCCCCGCTGGGTGGCTTACCTTGCGCGCAGCTTGGGGATGGCAAACGCCGGAATACCGCAAATGGCTAAACATTTTATAGCTTTGATAGCTTCGCTGAGTGTTTTTAGTTTTATTGCTGGCTGTCCACACACAAAACCTCGGTGGCACGGGCTTCCAGCCCATGAAAACACGGCCAAGCCTGTCCCCGCCGTAAGGCGTCCTGAGGAGAGCAAAGTCGAGAGGATGGCCGTGCCACTGGCCAAGACTGAGCCAAACGAGCTTGAGCCTACGAAGATCGAACCATCAGAAGACGAACTTCCCACAAATGAGCCTAACGAGGTTCAATCAAGTGCGGTCGAGCCTAATGCTATCGAACCTAATGAAGTAGAGCCCAACTACGTCGAAGCTATCAGTCGTGTTTCTTTTCACGATAAATGTGCTGAGATTTTGAGCAAGTTTGTCGATAAAAACGGGATGGTTGACTATAGCAGACTTCGGCGACAGAGATTGCGATTGAAAAGATTGCTCGATGAATTTGACAAACTTGATCCGAATGAATACAAGTCTTGGTCACGAGAGGACAAAATCGCTTTCTGGATTAACGCATATAATATCCAGATGCTCAATATTATGGTCGCCAATTATCCTATTGACGCATCGCGAATCCTTAGCCTCTTCTGGGGTCCTTACAGTATCAGGCACATCAAGGGCATATGGACTGATTACAAATTCATGGTGATGGATGAGGAATTTACACTTAGAGAAATACAGCAGCGATTCTTCCATAAAGAGTTTGACGAGCCGCGGATATACTTTGCCCTATCCTACGCCAGTCTTTCGAGTCCGCCCTTGCGTAACGAGCCTTATTACGGATACAAACTCAGTCAGCAGTTAGAAGACCAGACCAGGAGGTTTTTATCCAGTGGCCGGGCATTGAAAATCGATAGAGACAAGCAAACAGTTTATCTTTCCGCGATACTTCAATCGACCTGGCATGGCCAAGAGTTTGTTGATAAGTTCGGTACGGACAAAAAGTTCAAGGACCAGCAGCCTGCAACCCGCGCTGTTTTGAATTTCATTACCCATTATATTGGCCCGCAGGACGTAGATTTTCTGGAAGTAGAAAACTATTCTGTTGAGTACATGAAATACGATTGGACACTCAACGATAGCTCCAGAAAACAATAATCAGCGCAATATAGACCGACGGTGGAACCGCCGGCTAAATATTTAGCCCCGCGTTTTACGCGAGGTCCAGTGGATTTTATATAAACTGTTTTTCGCTTGACTGTGTACAAACATCTTTTATCATATTTTTGGCTCCAAAGCTTCATACGGCATGAGGGGTCTGTCTGCCGGCCTTAAACGAAAGTGCAGCTAATACTAAAAG
>JBHIDV010000132.1:0-7307 GCA_046760285.1 Sedimentisphaerales bacterium | reverse complement strand
CTAGTAATTGGTAATTGGTGAGCTGTGATTGGTGACCAATTAACCAATCCACTAATTCGCTAATTCACTATTCTTACCTTCCAGGCTCTCCGGCAGAGTCTCTATAAACGCTTTTATTTGGTCCCGAGTCTTCCGAAACGCCTCCATAATCTCTTGCTCGGTACCTATTACAAAAGTGGGGTCCTCAAATCCTCTATGAATCAGCCTGGCTTTGCCGCTGAATACGGGGCATTGCTCTCTTACAGCATCGCACAGCGTCACGACATAATCAAAATCTATCCCAGACAGCTCATCGACATGCTTAGATGTCTGTCCTGAAATGTCCACCCCTGCCTCAGCCATCACTTTTATAGCCTTGGGACTAACACCAACTGGGCTTATACCTGCTGAGTACGCCTCAATTACGTCGTTTTTTAGATGCCTGGTCCAGCCTTCCGCCATTTGGCTGCGACAGGAATTGCCCGTACAGAGAAATAAAATCTTTATTTTGTCTTTAATCTTGCTCATCGCTTTCTGAGGCTCTTCAACAAAAGGCGTCTTTACCCACAACCATATTATTTACGAGAACAAAACTCTAACAATTCGCAGTCTTCACATTCTGGCCGATATTTCCCATTACAATCCTCCAAGATGCCGATTCTGGACAAGGCAAAATCATATTTAACCGGATCAGCCGGCACAATTTTAGCAAAACCTTCCGTTATTTGCACTGCCATGGATAGAGAGACCGTTTTTCGGCTGTGAAATTCTAATATCCTGCACAATCTGGCCATATGCACATCCACAGGTACAATCAATTTAGCTTTATCTATGGAGCTCCATAAGCCCAGGTCAACTTCATCTTTACGTACCATCCAGCGCAAAAAAAGGTTCAGTCTTTTGCATGCACTTCCTGCAGAAGGATTTGCCAACAAATATTTTAACCCCTGATTGATTCGGCCATTATACTTCTTTGCGCACACTTCAAGAAGCGATTCACAAAATTTCGATAAGGCTGGGATAATATTCTTATACTTTTCACTGTATCCTAATAAAAAGTAATTCTCGATGCAACCTTTCTGCTCAAAAACGTCCTGTAGAACTTGCAACAAATCCGAAATATCCTGACCGGTGGTGAAACGATGCTTGAAACTACGGAGTTTTTCTCGTCCAGCTTCGCCAAAATCTCTTACAAATGCATAGGGACTTGGCCCCATACGGCCAAATAGGTCGGTTAAACTTTTTTCGATCTGTTCCACTCTACCATAGGCAAGTGCCGCTGACAAAAAACCCACTACCTCTTTATCAGCGGGGTTTGAGTATTTATACAAGAATTGCAAAGGGTCCGGCGGTATGAATTCAGAGCGATTATACTTGGTGTATAATCTTTCCAGGACTTCCTTGAGATGCTCTATTCGCTTTATCACTGGTTATCACCATTTAAACTGTGCCAACCCAATCTTTTTCATCATCATTATCCATTTTTTATGTAGCTTTGGCGCTGGCTTTACACTATTTGGTAGCTCACTCGCTGACAACAGTATCACTTTCCACTCATGCTTTTAAGGGCTAAACTTCGCGGTCAATGACCTACTTGGCCCGTGAGATGTCCGAAAGAATTTTGCGAAGGTCATCAGTTTTATTGACAGGGCTTTTGCAAACATAATTTTCACACAAGTAGGCGGTTGCTCTGCTATCTACCACCACCTGCCCTTTTACAAATGCAACTTCTTTTTCAATAGCCTGACCAGCCTCGCCTGTCTCGTGAAACAAAACAATCGCGTTTGGCAAAAAATTGCTGCGAACCAGCTTCAACATTTCTTTCGTATCTGTTTGTTGAGGCTCGCCGGCAATCACTATTTCTTGGGTAGGTCCAAACCAGAAATCCAGCGCTATCAACATAGAACTTAACGAAGCTGGTGATTGTACTAATTGGCTGGAAAACGTCTCAAATACTTGTTTTGCTTGGTCGGTGAATCTCTGCTGTATTGTTAATCTGCTGAGCTTTAGCAGAGCCAAAGCTGCAACGGAATTACCGCTTGGAACCGCCCCGTCATAGCTGGGCTTGTTACGCACAATTAGACGTTCTGTATCTTTGCCCGTCAGGAAAAATCCACCACCGACCTCATCGCAGAATAGCTCTATCATTTGCTCAGCCAACCGCCTTGCCTCAACAAGCCACTTGACATCAAATGTCGCCTCGTATAAATCTAACAACGCCATTATCATAAATGCGTAGTCATCCAGAAAGCCGAGCTCAACAGCTTTATCCTTTCGATAATACCGCATCAATCTGCCATTTTTGCATAGCTTGGCCAACACAAACTCAGCAGCCTTACCCGCTGCATTAACATACCTTGCTTGTTGTAAAACTGCTCCTCCATAAGCCATCGAGGAAATCATAAGTCCATTCCAGCTCGTGATAATCTTATCATCGCGGTATGGCCGAGGTCGTTTTGCCCGATACTGCAAAAGCTTAGAACGTCCTTGTGCCAATATGTCCTCTATCGCGCTGGGGTCCTTCTTGAACTGTTTTGCCAATTGCTCTACTGACTTGCTGATATTCAAAATGCTCTTGCCATCTTCAAAGTTACCTGTCTTGGTGACGCCGTAATGCTCATTGAAAATCTTGGCCTTTTCTGCCCCGAGAATCTGCTCTATTAGGCCCGGATGCCAGACATAAAACGTTCCTTCCTTACCTTCGCTGTCTGCATCTTCTGCGCTGTAAAATCCTCCTTCTGTGTCAGTCATATCACGTAATACATAATCAAAAATCTCTCGCGCAATCCTCGCATAAGCAGTTTTGCCCGTCACTTGATAGGTCTGAACATAGGCTCTGCTCAAAAGTGCTTGGTCGTAGAGCATTTTCTCGAAGTGCGGTACCAGCCACCGTGTGTCGGTTGAATAGCGATGAAAACCACCACCAAGGTGGTCATATATTCCACCTTTAGCCATGGCATCAAGTGTTGTCTCGACCATTGCCAGTGCTTTCTCATTGCCCGTCCTGTACCAATAACCCAACAGCATCGAGAGGTTGCTGGCCTGTGGAAATTTCGGTGCGCTGCCAAAACCCCCGTAAGTGCTATCAAAGATCTTCTCAAGATAAGAATAGGCCTCGTTTAATATATCGGGGGACAAAGTTTCTTGTCCCACCTGCAGACTCGTTTCTTTCAGGACCTGGCTAAGCTTAGCTGCTGAGTTAAGTAGCTCCTGCCGCTTGTTCTTCCACATTTCGGCAATAGCTAAAAGTACCCGGTCAAAGCCAGGCCGACCATACATATCTTTGGGTGGGAAATATGTTCCCCCGTAAAAAGGCTTGCCCTCGGGCGTGAGGAAGACCGAAAGAGGCCAACCGCCAGAGCCGGTCATCATCTGAACCGCATTCATATATATTGCATCAACGTCCGGACGCTGCTCTCTGTCAACCTTAATACTTACAAAATGTTCGTTCATTATCCTTGCGGTCCACTCGTTGTCGAAACTTTCTTGCTCCATAACGTGGCACCAATGGCAGGTGGAGTATCCTATGGACAGAAAAATAGGAATATCGTTTTTTTTAGCCCGCTCGAAGGCCTCATTACCCCAGGGATACCAATCCACCGGATTGTGCGCATGCTGCAGAAGATATGGGCTGCTTTCATTGATGAGTCTATTAGTGTGCTTGTGTTTGGCGCTTACAACTTGCATAGTTTTACCCCTTTCGACAGCCTCCCGCTGCAGCGGACTTTCAGCATCTGAGCCGATAAGAGCTACGGCCAGAATAGCTAACATAACAACGGATTTTATCGTCTTAGCTACAACCATTAATTATCTTTGTTCCTATAGAAAGTGATTGCCGCTTTTTTCTCTAACTAAATATAGTACGTAAGAAATGGCATTGGGTTGGACTATTTGACCTGCCCTTTTGTAAGCTTTTTTGCAAAATGTGGTCCTTTTCATCAGATATGGTATGTTCATCACCGCAGAGAAGGTCAGTTCGGGCTGTACCCAAGCTTACCCCAGTATGCCTTCTGTATGTTCCTCAAATCCTGATTGTCCGGCTGCTCCACCTGCGAAGAGGCGCGCAGTGCCTCAGCTTCCTCCCAACTGAGTTTCGAGAGAGCCACGGTCCGCGGGTCCTTCCAGTTCCACCAGTTGGAGTGTCCATCGGCGTGAGATACTACGGTACCGGGTCCGTGACGCATAGGAACCGGATTCCACCATCGTGGTTGGCTGTAGCACACAGTCCAGGCTGCATCCCAGTCCTCCCCATAGTCGTCCAGAAAAACAAGACGCCTGGCTGGAGACTTAATAGTATTGATGTTCTTGACAACAGGGCCTCCTTGCACCGGGTAGCCATTCATGGCATGTGTGCAACTATATGTTCGCATCTCGTATTTTCTGGCCACAGGGCAACGATAGGCCTTGATGTTCGGGATATAAGGAAACAATTGGCCGTTCCTGATGGCATTGAGCTGGACTTCGACCGGGGCCTCCAAAGGTGTTGTCTGATATGGAGTCTCGGCCCTCAATACCCAGCCCACTCGTTCGCCGCCGACCTCGTGTGCTTGACCATTTGGTAATCGACCCTCGTTATCACCGCAATACATGGTCCATCCGAAGGCGAGGCCCTTTGTATTGTTGAGGCAAACTGCTCGCTTTCCAGCCTCTCTGGCCCGGTGAAGCGTAGGCGTCAATATCGCCATTAATAACGCAATGATGGCAATCACAACTAAAAGCTCTATCAGTGTAAACGCCCTTAGACAGAATACCGACTTGTGGGGTTGGTCGTCTCCCTTTCCGCCTGCCAATGAATTAAACTGTCTTTGTCTGTCCATTTCGTCTGACCCTCCATTTCACCAATATTCAGCTACGTGTGCGCAGGAGTCATACAATGAGCCTTTCCCGTAGTACTCCGTAACACGTGATTTCTATGATTGTCATTGCAAGGCCTGTCACAGAGCACTATTTAATTTTATATTTTCCCATCAATATTGTAAACCTATTGTTATAAGTATCACCAATCAACCATATATTTTCTTAGTACACCTGCTTAGTTTACTTATGACAACACGTTCTGTAGCGAAAGAATATATGATAGAATCTGTCGGTTCTTTGTAGCCAACCAACGCCACCTGTTATAAAATCAGACACTAATTATGGACGATATACAGCGAAAATTAGCGCTGTTTGGTAAACAGCTCGCTGGCGGAAGAAATCTTCACAAACAAATTGTAAGCACCTCTCCTCTTGCTTTTATCGCTGTGGGCCTAATAGCAGGAATTTTGATACAAAACACACTCGGCTTATCAGTTTCAATCTGGTTAATAATCCTTGTCTTACTTACAGCGGCAACCGTTTTCTTTTTTATCGTCCAACAACCCTCTTCTAATTACCAATTACCAATCACCAATTACCAATACGCCACCGCGTACATGGCTTGCCTTTGTTTTGTGTGCCTTGGTGCAATCCGGCTGACCAGCTTCTATCAGCCAAAGCCCGATGATATTTGCAATCTTGTTGGCAGCAAAACAGAATTAACCACGGATTACACGGATTACGCAGATGAAATAAAAAATAAGAAACTCAAATCCGTGCAATCTGTGAAATCTGTGGCTAAAAAAATAAATGAGCCGAAACTGGCAACAATTCGTGGGCTAATTGTCACTGACCCATATATTAATAAAAACCGAGGGTGGAAATTTGCGAAATTTACATTCACAGATCCGGCCAGTAGTTTCTACCTTAAGGTAATGCAAGTAAAAACCATTTACGGCTGGGCAAAGACAACCGGCATCGTCCGTGTGCAGGTTGCCGAACCCGTGCTGGACTTGAAAGCAGGCGATTACATACAGGCATACTGCTGGCTGGATAGATTCAAAGCAACCACTAATCCAGGCCAATTTAATACCGCCGAGTACCTTGCGCGCAAAAATGTTTTCATCGCGGCGTCTGTCAAATCACGAGATGGCATTAAATTATTGCAAAGCCACCCAAAAGGTATCTTCACAAAAATAAAGGCGAAATTGCGAGAGGTAGCTACGCAGGCATTGGTGGGTGAGCTGCCCCTGGAAGAGCCAAGTCGAGGTTTGCTACAGGCACTGCTGTTGGGCTATAGAGGAAATATCGATAGTCGCACTTATGAGGCCTTTCGCAAAACCGGCCTGCTGCACTTTATCAGCCTTTCGGGACTGCATGTCGGCATTTTGGTTTGGATTATCTGGCAGTTATGCAGGACAATGGGGCTGATGCGGTGCACTCAAGCGATTGTTTGTATAACTGCAATAGGTATTCTTTTATTGATTGTCCCGCCCAGAGCACCGATACTCCGAGCAGCTATTATATGTTTTGTTTTCTGTCTATCACTTTTCTTTCGCCGATACTCCAACCCTCTGAACACACTATCATTAGCGGCAATAATTCTCCTACTTATGAGACCAACGTGTTTGTTCGAAGCTGGCTGGCAACTGTCGTTTGCCGTAGTGCTTGGACTTTTGCTTTCTTGCCATCGAATCCACTTCTTTCTGTACAAAAAAATAACGGGTCTGGCCTGGCACAAGGAAGCCTTAAAAACAAAACCGTTTTTTCGCATAAATCCGAGCCCTGGGCCTGATTTATTGACATTATTTTCTACATGCCTTACTGCGTGGCTGTGTGGTGCAGGCATCCTATTGTATCATTTCTACACGATTAATCTGCTTACAAGCATCTGGACGGTAATCGCTTTTCCATTTGTGGCTGGGATTTTGATTATTGGTTTCTTGAAAATAATTCTATCTTTCTTGCTGCCGACTGTGGCATTGGGGTTGGGCATAATAGTAACAGGATTAGCTGATTTGCTGATTTGGATTGTGCAGGGCATCGCAAGCTGGCATATTGCAAGTTGGAACATTTCACAAATACTTATAGGCCACGTGTCACTTGCACCGATAATTCTGTATTACTGCTTTATTCTTTTTGCGGCCTTCGTTTATTTTCGGCGTCCATTGCTAAAGAGAGCTATATGTGCTGTAATGACTTTGTCGCTGATCACTTTCTTAGGTGTTACGAAATGGCAGAGGACAAGTCGAGACAATTTAGTTCTTACTTGTCTTGATGTCGGCCACGGCCAGGCAATATTAGCGCAACTGCCGGGCAAAGCCAATGTTTTGTTTGACGCAGGCTCATTGCATGAAAGCGACATCGGCAGACGGATTGTGGCACCGTTCTTGGACTACAGCGGAATAAGCAAGATCGATGCAATTATCATAAGCCATAACGATGTTGACCACATTAACGGAATACTTGAGATTGCCGAACATTGTGAAGTTACCGGCGTTTATGCTAATGATGCATTTCTTTCAGCCGCG
>JBHIDV010000131.1:0-7350 GCA_046760285.1 Sedimentisphaerales bacterium | reverse complement strand
GGCTATGAAAGCCGGCGCTTATGACTATATGATAAAGGATGGCCAGCATAATTATCTAAAAATTCTGCCGCAGGTCATAGAAAAGGCCATCTCACATAAAAAGACCGAGGATGCACTAAGGGAGTATCACAATAACCTTGAAGCATTAGTAGAGCAACGCACCGAACAGCTTGAACGAGAGAAGGAGCTTCTCTCGGTTACCCTTTCCAGCATGACGGATGGGGTCATTGCGGTAGATGTTGAAAAACGAATTATCTTGTTTAACAAAGTAGCTGAAAATCTGACTGGATGGAGCTTTGAAGAAGCGCAGGGAAGACAAGTCGACGAAGTTCTCCACATCATCGACGAAAAGACAAGAAAGCCGGTTGAAAACCCCATTGATAAAGTGCTCAGCTCTGGAAAGACCGAAACCGGAACCGAGCGCGACGCACTTATCGCAAAGGACGGCAGCCAACGGCCTGTTTCTGCTACTGCCGCGCCTATTTACAAAAATGGCGGAACCATTATTGGCTCTGTGTGTGTGCTGCGCGATGTCTCTCGTGAGCGCGAAATTGACCGTATGAAAACAGATTTTGTTTCTTCCGTATCGCACGAATTGCGTACGCCGTTGACTTCGATTAAGGCCTATACCGCCACAATATTACGCGATCCAAACATGTCTGAAAAAACCAGGCGCGAGTTTCTAACTGTCATCAATGAAGAATCAAACCTTTTGCAAAATCTGATCGAAGGTCTTCTGGAAATATCAAGAATCGAATCTGGAACAGTCAGATTTTCGCGAGAGCCTGTGGACATTGCCGGTGTCATCGACCAGGTTTTATCAGGATTACAGCGCTTAGCTGACAAAAAAAATATCCAGCTAAAAACGGACATTGGTGATGAAATGGGCCAGCTCCAAGGAGATGAAGGCAAGATTCAATCTATGGTTATGAACCTGGTCAACAATGCCATCAAGTTTACGCCCGAACACGGTCAGGTATCCATTTCGGCCCGACGCCAGGGTCAAGAGTTGGTCATTCGAGTCAGCGATACAGGTATAGGGATACCCAAAGAAGCCCTTCCTAAGATATTTGACCGGTTTTACCGGGTGCAGCAACCGGGCAAGAGGATTCAGGGAACGGGGCTGGGCCTGGCTATTGTTAAAGAAATCGTGAATATGCATAATGGTAGAATTGAAGTTGAAAGCCAACCCGGCCAAGGCAGCACCTTTACGGTCTTTCTGCCCTTAAACACGCAGGCGGCACTATATCTTTGACTCACAATGGTGCAGACATCTTCTCTTTTCGCTGATTCTTAGTCCTGAATTGACGTGGCGTCATCCCCACCAGCGCCTTAAAAGTACGGGTAAAATAGCTTTGATTATTATAACCCACCTGAAAACAAATCTCGGTACAATTCTGGTCCGTCGCCAGCAACAGTTGTTTTGCCCGCGCTACCCGAACACCGGTAAGGTAATCTATGATGGTGACACCCATTTGCTCTTTGAATATGTGAGCCAGCCGAGAAACACTCAAATGCGAAGCCTTTGCAATTTCGGCAAGCGTTATGGACTTGTCGTAGTTGGCGTCGATATAATTTATGGCTGGCCTGATCTGGGTTACCTTCTTGGCGTCTTGCGACAAGTAAACCAATTCAATGAACTCGTTCAACGCTGTGCTAATCCAGGCGCACAAATCTTGTTGGTGGTTAATCTGCATCACTTTATTTACGTAGGCCAGGTTCTTCTCCAGCATAACATCAATATTGACGCCGCCTTCCACAGCCGCTCGGCTCAAGATGCTTAATAGTTCCAGCAATCTTGCTTTAAGGACCCCCAGATCGCCGATGTTGTGAAACAGAATGGTCCCAAGTATGGAATTAAGAATCTCCTTGGCCCCGGTCCTGTCACCAATTTTGACCTTTCCCAACAGCTCTCGCTCACTTTCCAGCGGGTACTGCCACTCGGTGCCAAGTTTTTTGCTTTCCTGGATAAACTCGCCTATTTGCGACTGTTGTTCTGAGCGCTCGCGCCGCCATCTGATAACCCGCAGGTCGAACCCACCCACTTCGTATAGCAGGTCGAATAGGAATTCCGCTGCCCTGTGGATTTGTCGTCCTGGAATAGCTGGCAACTGGCGCATTGCTGCTACTAATCGTTCGCTGTCGATAAAAACGTCCTTCAATCGCTTTTCGATATCCTCTATTAGGATTTCTGTCACCGGTTCCCAGAGGCATTTGCCAAAAAACATCCCTCCCAACGCCTCATCTTTATCCATGACCGGCACACAAACCAGAACTACCCCCGCGTGGCAAAGTGTAATGTAAGATTGTCCGGTCTCTATCGCTATCTGAAGGCTGCGCCGCCGCTCCTTATTACATCTCCTTAAGCCCGTAGCGTCACCTTGAATAAGTTGGCAAAACATCGGATAACAATCGACACTACACATCTGTTTTATTTCTTTGCCCTGGATATCTCTGGTCTCCAGGCCCAGATGGAAATGTTTGCGGAAAACACCTTCTATCTTTTCAAATCCTTCTTTAGCCAGCAATTTCATTAACGTCGGTCTATCAACCATTTCTACCATTCGCAACACGAATATAGCAAGATAGTGCTATTATACAAAATCCACAAGGAAATAACCACTTTCCTAATATTTAGGTCGTTTAGCTCCCAGGTTTAGGGGCTGTTGCTTTAATTAGCATGGTAGTTGTTTTGCCAATTTCTATGCTATTATGTATAGTTCATAACTCTTAATTACACCACGATTGTGGCCACGGAAAGTCGCAACGGTTTTATCATGGATGCTAAAAGGCGTGGTTCATCTGATAATTTCTTCGATGGCTCGTGCCACTATGTAGTCCGGCAGCTTGCCCAAGGCAGGCTCAGCCTCATAAGCAGATATAATACTTGTATCCGGGAACGCTCCAACCTGCTTAATTAGTTCATCTGCGAAGACCTGCAAGCTTTGCTCTATTAGCCCTGTTTCTGCCTTGCTGCGTGCTGCTTCTACTAAAGTCTCAAATTCAGCCTGGCTGTCGTACCAGTTAAGTTGCAGTTCCAGCTCAACTACCTCCCGTGTTCTTATACGGTCAAAAGTATATTGAATCCCAATGGGATTGTAAGTTTCTATCCGTTCATCTACAAAAGCTAAACACGTATCTCGGTAGGCGGTGAACTTGTCCTTGTCAAGATTACCGAACCCGCGGTCTGCAATCTCCTTGGCGAGCAGTTCTTCTATCTTTGTCGCCAGAACATCCTTCTTAGCCTGCAAATACTCATGAAGAGTTTCATAGTACGCATTCAATAGTAACTTTATTTCATTCATCTGCTTGGTTTATATCCGCCATAGCCGGACTACTTGCTATCGCCGCGTCACAAATACCGATTATACCATTTTAGCAAAAATGAACCCAAATGAACGCTTTTTGAACCATTTTTTACACCTATTTTTTACACCCATTTTTTACAGATGAACGATCAAAAACGCAGAAGGTTAGTACATATGCGGATACTTTGGACGGTTTGGTAGGGCGTTGGGATTTTGATGACGGCACCGGCATCGAAAATCCTGTAGAGAAAATCCGCCAAATCTTGGGCGTAGTGGACTTTGATTTGAAAACCGTTGTTTGTTTCGCTGACCGGCAGGAGAAACTATTAAAGCATTTGCAAGACACTAAATCCAATGCTACTCTGCGAAGTACCTCGCCACGTAGCACGAGACAGCAGGCAGCCTCAATCACAGCAGAGTTGTTAAACGGCCAAGTGTAGGGTGCGCTGTGCCCACCAAAAAATGTCTGGTGAAGATTATCACTATCCTTGTTTTATCGGCTAACATTCCTCTTTATGCTACTGTGATAGCAGTTTAAATTGTATATTAAAGTAGATAGTCCATCAAGATAAATGGTGGCCAAAGTCCTCCCTGCCGAATTTTAGACAGCTCAATTTGAGTTGTTAAATGGAGCGGTCTTTGTATAATCTTGCGGTATGACCATGCAGAACGAAAAACTGACGCCGGCGATGAGGCAGTTTCACCGGTTCAAGCGAAAATATCCGGACTGTATACTGTTTTTTCGCATGGGCGATTTTTACGAGACCTTCTACGAGGATGCCGAAATTTGCTCGCGAGTCTGTGGCCTGGCTTTAACCAGCCGAAGCAAAGGCGACAATCCCATCCCGCTGGCCGGCGTACCATATCACGCTGTGGAAGGGTATCTTAAAAAAATGCTACAGGCCGGCTACAAAGTCGCTGTCTGTGAGCAGGTAGAGGACCCTAAAACCGCAAAGGGCCTTGTCAAACGCGATGTCGTACGAATCGTCACCCCGGGCACAATCACCGATGATATCCTCTTAAATGCCAAAGAGGACAATTTCCTCTGTGCGGTCAGCTTAGGGACAAATGCAACTGCTGCAATTAGCTGGGTTGATATCTCGACCGGCCATTTTTTTGCCCAAAAGCTGCCTGAAAAAAATCTACTCGATGAGCTACTCAGACTTGCCCCAGCCGAGTGTTTACTTGCCGACAGACGCGGCGAATTATTCGAAGCCGAAACCAGAAAACTGTCCAAAGACATTACTCAATTGACTAAAGCCATCGTAACCGAACGCCCTGGCTGGTATTTCGACCCTTATCAAGCGAGACAGCGTCTGCTGAAGCATTTCGGTACTACCACCCTCGAAGGCTTCGGCATTAGTGACAACGATGACGAGCTGATTTGCCCCGCTGGTGCTATTATCGAATACCTCAATGAAACGCAAAAAACAACACTCGGTCATATCCAGAGTCTGAAAAAAATCAATCGACAAAAGTTTCTGCAAATCGACCCCGCCAGCCTGCGGAGTCTGGAAATCCTGCAAACCATTCGCGGCGAAAGCAAAAAAGGCTCGCTGCTGGATTGTCTCGACCAAACAATAACCGGTATGGGCGGCAGGATGATAAGAACCTGGCTATGTATGCCGCTCTGTGACCTCGGAGCCATAGAGCTGCGGCAGGACGCCATCGAAGAATTAAAAAATGCTGACACTAAACTTGCTGACATACGCAAACTGCTCTCGAACATATCCGACACCGAGCGAATTGCAGCACGCATCAGCACATTTAGAGCCACTCCCAGAGACCTGGTAGCCCTCACAGCTACACTGCGCAAAATTCCCCAGATGCGGCAAATCTTGCAACAATTTAGCGCCGATTTGCTTATGCGCTTAGCAGGAGGGTGTGATAGTATGGACGAATTAGCCGACCTGCTCGAAGCTGCCATCGAGCCGGATTGTCCCTCACATCTTCGCGATGGCGGCGTGATAAGGGCTGGCTTTTCCGAAGAACTTGACCGTCTGCGCTCCATCTCCAAAGACGGACAAAGCTGGCTGCGGCAATATCAAAAAGAGCAGATTGAACGAACCAAAATCGCCAATCTAAAAATTGGTTACAATAAGGTCTTCGGCTACTATATCGAAGTCACTCACTCCTCAGCAGACAAAGTTCCGGCTGACTACGTCCGCAAGCAGACCATCAAAAACGCAGAACGCTACATCACCGAGGAGCTAAAAGAATATGAAACACAGGCCCTAAGTGCCGAAGAAAAGGCTCTGGAATTAGAGCAAAAGCTTTTCGACCAGCTTCGCCGACAGGCTGCTCAGTACGTCAGCCGATTGCAGACCCTTGCTGATACTATTGCCCAATGCGATTGCTTAGCTGCATTCGCATACTTGGCTAAACGGCGAAACTACATCCGCCCCAAAATGACCGATGGCGGCGAGCTTATCATCCGCGAGGGCAAACATCCTGTCTTAGCTGAAACGCTCGGCCCGGAATTTGTGCCCAACGATGTAGAGCTCGGCGAAAAGGCCGGCGATATCCTGGTTATCACAGGCCCGAATATGTCCGGCAAGAGTACCTATATAAGACAGAATGCACTGCTGGTCCTGATGGCACAGGCCGGTTCTTTCATACCGGCTGGCCAAGCAACTATTGGCTTAGTCGATAGAATATTTACCCGGGTTGGCGCTTCTGATGAGCTGGTTCGCGGCCAATCCACCTTTATGGTCGAGATGACCGAAACAGCAAACATTATTAACAATGCCACCGAAAAATCCCTGGTAATTCTTGACGAAGTTGGCCGCGGCACCAGCACTTACGACGGCTTGGCCCTGGCCTGGGCGATTACCGAACATATCGCAAACAAACTAAAATGCCGAACGCTATTTGCTACGCACTATCACGAACTAACCGAATTAGCTGAGCTGTTTGCAAATGTGAAGAATTGCAATGTTGCTGTCCGCGAATGGATGGACGAGGTGGTCTTTTTGCACAAGATTCTGCCCGGCGGAACGGACAAAAGCTATGGCATCCACGTGGCCAAATTAGCTGGCGTGCCCAAATCGATTGTCAGGCGAAGTGCCGAGATATTGGAAGAATTGGAAGCCACTTTCGCCAAAGAAGCTACCAGCGACCGCCTCGCCCGCCACAAAACAAAACAGCCGGACAAAGATTCCCTTTTTGTTCAAAAACATAAATCCGTATTAGAGAAACTCGCCTCAACCGACATTAATAACCTCACACCAATCGAAGCGATTAATCTGCTCGAGGAGATAAGGAAAGAAATCAATGACCAGCAATTGTAATCCGCAAATTCTTCATATATAATAAAATAAAAAGAAAAGGCTAACCTATGATAAGTGATGAAATATTACTTAAGGTCAAGGAGCGGCTGGTTGATGGTTTTCATCCTGAGAAGATTATCGTTTTCGGTTCACAAGCAAGGGGTACAGCCGACGACCGCAGCGACGTTGACATCCTGGTAGTATGTTCGTTTGCAGGCGAACGTCGTCATTTAATGCTCGAAATGGACAGAGCCCTACGGGGTTTGAACTTAGCAAGAGATATAGTGGTTCTGACGCCGGAAGAATTTGAGCTGGATCGCCATATACCCGGCACAATCGCCAGACCCGCCTGGAAGGAAGGAAGAGTTCTTTATGAAAGTGCCCCATGAGCGAGTCTTACATCATGTTAAACAATGGCTGATACACGGCGATGAGGACCTGCGGCTGGCAGCACAGGCAATGACTTTGCCGGATAAAGAAGAACCCCCATATCGTTTAATCGCATATCATTGCCAGCAGTGTGCGGAAAAATACCTCAAAGCTTATCTCGTATACCGGGGGGTTGATTTCCCTTATACCCACAATATATCTATCTTGCTCGAGCTGTGCAGCGAACACGCCACCTGGACAGCAGAACTGCAAGACGCAGAACAATTGACCCTCTATTCTATCACAACGCGCTATCCAGGAGAGGAACAAGAGGTTACAGAAGCTGAGGCTAAGCGAGCTATTGAGCTTGCCCGGCTGGTCCGAAGGCAGGTGCGAACAGCCCT
>JBHIDV010000130.1:0-7398 GCA_046760285.1 Sedimentisphaerales bacterium | reverse complement strand
CTAATTGCACTTTGCGCAATGTTGAACCTCCATAAAGTCCTGTGCCCTCATACAAGAAACCATTTTCAAATACCAGGCCTTGTGTAAAGGCATTTGGGTCGTGGTGGTAGGCGTTAACAACTTGGTAGGTATAAACAGCCGGAGTCTCAGGAATATTCGAGTCTGAGCACCCTAAAATTAGAACCACTACTGACAATGTAACAAAAAGGGCAAATAATATCTTTAGGAGCTGTTTCACAATCACTGTTCCATAATCCTGCCCAATTATACATTGAACCTGAAATTAATAATGTCACCATCCTGGACGATATAATCTTTGCCCTCGAGGCGAATCTTGCCTGCAGCTCTCAGAGCTTTTTCGCTGCCCAACTCTTTTAGCTCTTCAAAGCTGAAAGTCTCAGCTCTTATGAATCCGCGTTTGATGTCACTATGTACTTTGCCTGCTGCCTCAAGTGCGGTGGTACCCTGTTTTATAGGCCAGGCGCGTAGCTCATCCGAGACAACGGTTAAAAAGCTAATTAAGCCTGCTGCGGAATAACAACTCTTGACGAATTTAGCGGTAGCCGATTCAGCCAGACCCAAATCAGCCATAAATTCTTTTCTGCTCTCGGCGTCTAATTGCGTCAGCTCGTGCTCTAACTTGGCACAAATTGTAATAACCGGCACCCCGCACCAATTGTCCCGGAAGCCGTTGGGTTCCGCTCCGTTGTCCGGTTGGCCTTTGCTCACGAAGGCAATTGGTGTGGGGTCGACCACGTCAGTAAAATCAAACTTTTTGTCCAGTTCATCCTCGCTAACGTTTACCGCAACAGCCATCGGTTTTAAGGTCAGAAATCCGAGGGACTTAATCATTTCACGTTCAGCCTCAGTTTCAATAGCTGAGCTTATCGGCTTTTCCTTCTCAATTGTCTGCTGCAATTTTTTTTGCAGGGCCAACTCTGCCTTGTCGTGCGCCTGCGTTTTGGTCGGTTTAGCAAGCTGTTTCCCGAGTCTTTCTATGCGTGTACTTACCAGCTCTAAATCTGAAAGCAGTAACTCAGTTCGCAACTCTGCCAAATCTTTGGCTGGGTCGACACCGTTTCGGTAGGTTGGCACCGCTGGATTCTCGAATGCCCGCAACACCAAAACGAGCATATCGACGGTCCTTATCTGGTTAATCAGCCGTCTTGCTGCAGCTCGGCCGTGCTCATCAGTAAAGTTAAATCCCGGCAGGTCAAGGCAATCAACCGTCGCATAGGTCGTTTTCTTTGGCTTATAATGTTCGGTTAGCCAATCAAGTCTTTCGTCCGGGACCGAGACAATTGCTTCTGAAATGCTGGTCGAGCCAACCGGCGGGACTGGTTTGCCACTTAAGCTGGCCAAAATGGTGCTCTTGCCAGATTGCAATAGACCCAGAAGTGCTACCTTCATCTCTTTCCTTTTTATTTCTTGCCACAGATTTCACCGATTTTTACACTTTTTACCTCTTGTTTTTGTTTAATCTGTGTCCATCTGTGGCCTTTTTATCTTTCATAAACACTGTTTCCATAAGAATCATAGGCCACAATAGCTGGAAAATCAACTACCTCAAGTTTTCTTATGGCTTCGGTTCCCAGGTCCTCGTATGCTATTATTTCTGCAGCAACGATGTATTTAGATAGCAGTGCTCCCGCTCCGCCGATGGTAGAAAAATGAACCGCACCATATTTCTTCAAGGCCTCTCGTACTTGCCTGCCTCGGTAGCCTTTTCCAATCATTGCTTTAAGGCCCTTGGCAATCAGCTTTGGGCTGAAGGCATCCATTCTTGACGAAGTAGTCGGGCCAGCAGCGCCGATTACCCTACCAGGCCGAGCAGGTGTGGGGCCGACGAAATAAATAGTTGCTCCCTGAAGTTCAAACGGTAGCTCGTCTCCGGAGTCTATCGCTTCGCACAATCTTTTATGGGCCATATCTCGAGCAGCATAAACCACCCCGCTTATCTGAACTTCCGTGCCGACCTTAAGCGAGCGAACAAACTCAGCACTTAAAGGTGCCCGCACCTTAACAATCTCAGCCATATCCTAATCCCTAAAAACCGCAATTAGCCCCCGCACCTGTGGCGGGGGCTGCCTCGGCTACAGGTGCCGAGGCCAAGGCCCCTATCATTTATCCAACGAGACGCAACACAGTTCGGTCCTATTGCGAATGTATAAGCGATTGCCGATTAGTGCCGGATGGGACCAGACCTCGGTGTCCTCAAAGAGGCGCAGACGCGACTGGAGAGTATAACGATTCCCAGCCACTTGGAGCAGGACCAGCTCGCCTTCTACTGTTGTGATTAGCACATGGTCGTTGCCCGCGATAAGCGAGGCGTAATCGTAAAAAGCGTCATCATCGACCGAGTATAATGTTCTCAATTCATTCTCAAGGTCGAGGCAGAAAAGGCCTCCAAAGCAGCCGAACACCAATCCATTGGTAACGACAGGGGTAGAGCTGTCAGGCGTAAAGTCAAGATTGTGGGCAAGTGGTTTTGGCTGAATTTTTCCATCTTTATGGAACGCGTACAGTCGTGTTCCATTATTCTCGGTGGCGACCAACAGTTTGCCATCGACGTTTATAGGCGTTGGGACGTTGAAATCACCCTCTTCTTTTGGCAATAGCTTCCACAGTCGTCTGCCGCTGTTAGGGTTCCACCCTCCAAGCGAAATGGCATCATAACCAACGATTTGCTGAACGTTTCCGAAGGTGCCCAGGATAAGGGACGAATAGGCGGCTGGCTCGCCGGGCGTCTTCCAAATTACCCTGCCCGTGCGACGGTCCAGTGCCACGATGGAGGCGTCCGCGGCCCCAGGGTTGACTATCAGCTTGTCGTCAACAATCAGTGGGGTTGAGCACATTCCCCATGCGGGAAGCTCTGCTGCCACGTCTTTGACGATGTTCTTTTTCCAAACGACGCGGCCGGTATCCAACTCTACGCAATGCAAGTCGCCGAACGCCCCCAGCAGATATGTCAGGCCTTGATGGATGACCGGATTGGCGCGTGGGGAATTGCTGAAATCCATCTCTCCGGCTGCGGGATACTCGATAGCCCAGACCTGTTTGCCGGTATCAGCATCCAGGCAACGAAAAATATCTAATTCATTTTGGTTATCCTTGTCCGCAACAATCACATAGTCAGACGTAGCAGCGATGCCCGACAGCGCCAAGCCTGTCAACGGCCGCTTCCAGAGAAACTCCACTTTTGTCGGCAATTCTTTCGGCACGTATGGACTGACAGCGTCCCTGTTTGGGCCTCGCCAATCGGTCCATTCCACCACGGGCCTTGCAGTATTGGAAATAGTCGTTTCGCCCGGTCGTGTGCGCAGCCTGATAAAGCCAGCCTTCGATTCCATTTCCGTCAACAGAACTTTGTTGTCTCTGACGCGGAGCAAAGCGTGCATAATCAGCTCCTCGGCCTCCTTGGTTACTGCATCGGTGGCAAAGACTGTTACGAATGGAACGCCGTGGGTCTCGCCGACCACGCGCAATGCCCCTTTGTCAATGGTGTCACATCCTTCCAGCAATGCCAGAGCGTAGCTGGAAATGACCGCGGCGTCAGCCTCTCTTTCGACTACGGCGACTGCTGCGGTACTGCAACCTGGGCTGATTCTAATTGGTTGAGGTAGAGATAGACGTTTGGCTCTTAGCGCAGCCATGGCGGCGGTGCTCTTCTCAGCATCCCACTTAGGACCGAAAAGAATCCTGTAGCCTTCTAAGTCCTCTATGCTATTAGCCGGGTCATTATGCCGAACGACGAATAAACCCGTCACATCTGTCCTGCCGCTCTTGTCCGTTAGACTCGCAATGGGGCGGATAATCATCTTGGCTTCAGCGGCATCGAACAGGACTACCGAATGCTTGCCGATGATTAAATCAACCTTATTGGTATTGAGTTTTAAGATGTCCGCTAAATTTTCTCCATATGCAATCTCTACCGGACGTCGGAGTTGCTTTTCGAGAAATGTGCCGAGCTTATCATACTTGCGCTGTGCATACCCTTCGACACAGTCACATGCCAATTGACCGGACAACGGGTCCATAACCACAATTCGCAGAGGTGTGTTGTTTGCATCACCGGCGGTATCCATCTGTCGCGCCCTCTTGCGTGGGGACCCCAAACGAATTTTTTCCTGCTTGCAGGAAAAAATACCTGCATTTTTCGCTGGCGGGCAGCGAAAAATCCGTTTGGGGAGCCCCCTGACTATGGTGCCGATTAGATACGAAAGAAATATCAGAACAGCCGCGACCAAGAAAACGGCAAGACATTGTTTTGAAATCGTTTTCACAAGGTACCTTGATACCGCATTAGAGACCGGAATTATCGTCAGGATTTGGTATCTATTTTTTCCATGACCCGTATAATGTTGTTCTTGAAGTCGAGGACGTAAATGCGCGATTCATCCTTGCTCATGGCCAGCGCGATATTGCTGCACGCTGCGGCCAGCCGACCGGCACGGCTGAACCGTTCAACACCTACATACCCCACCAAGGCGAGGAATTTGCCATCTGCTGAGTACCGCTTAATACGACCTAAACCCGCTTCAGCGGTGTACAGTTCGCCTTTGGGGCTGAAACAGAGGTTCATCGGATTGCAGCAACTGCCGAACCCTTCGACATTCTTACGGTCGCGTTTTCCCCACTTTGCCAGCACTTTACCATTGCGGTCGTATTTGACAACTCGGTGACGGGCGTTTTCCGCTACGTACAGGACGCCGTCTCGTGCCACCATATCCAACCGCTGGCAACATCCGCGCAGGTCTTCTGCTATGACCGTCGCCTGTCCCAGGTCGCGGTCAAACCGGACGATCGACGACCTGGAGCGAAGGCTCCAGCCAGAGCCGAAAGCCACGAAAAGCTCCTTTTCCGTTGCAGTGATGCCTGACGGCTTGGCCTTCGGGAGGTTTGCGCCGTCCGCCTCGACCGTCTTGAGCACCTTGCCGGCCTTGTCGAGCTTGGCGACGACGCCCTGCCCGGCAACGTAAACAGAGCCGTCAGGACGGGCGTCAATCGAATACGGGGCAAATTTTAGCTTCCATTTAGTCAGCAACCTGCCCATGGGATTTATTACTTTAATCTCTCTGGCTTCTGCATCGCAGGCGAGGAGATTACCGTTTTGGGTCATACAAAATGTGGTGAGATTTTCAAACCTGGTCTCGGGCGTCAAGCCGATAGATTTGACCTCCTTGTGTGTGGCTGACAAGGAGCTGACCAACTCCGCCTCAGATGCAATACAAAGTGCCAGCGGCAAGAGCAAAAACGCGATTGCCAGCAGCACGCATTCTAATCTCATACTCATTACCTTAACTTTTTCCATTTTTATCTGCTCTTTCAAAAAATGTGCCGGTTGCTTTTTTGCATTAATATCTATGATTATACTACTGTTCAGAACTACAATCAAGATTGTCTGGAAACAATCGATAATTTCCTGTCCAGTCAATCCAATTATTTGTTGCCGTCGTTAGGTCAACGTTGGTATAATCAGGTATGGCCAAATATCCGATATTTCTGGAATTGACTGGTCGTCGGGTGGTGTTGATAGGCGCAGGGGTGGTAGCAGTGCGAAAGGCCCGCTCGCTATTAGCCGCGGGAGCTCGGCTGGTGGTAGTAGCTGAGCGAATTGATGATGTGCTCACCAACTTATGTACGGGCACCGGTGCTGAATTAATCAGGTCAAAGTATTCCAAAGATTATCTTGCGGGGGCGGTGCTGGTTATAGCTGCAACGAATAACCACCAGCTCAACAAGCGAATATACGAGGATTGTCAAAAGCTGGAGATTCTCTGTAATGTGGTGGACCAGCCGGAGCTGTGCGACTTTTATGTGCCCGCGGTGGTTAGACGCGGAGACCTGCAGATAGCCATCGGCACCGAAGGCTATTGTCCAGCCTATGCAGGTCATCTGCGAAAGAAATTAGAGCAGACCTTCACCGATAAACACGGCGATTTTTTGGCTGAACTGGAAAGATTCCGACAACGCATTATTAAAAACGTGCCGGATCCAGCCGACCGTAAAGCTCTGTTGGGGGAGCTGGTTGACGATGAGTCATTCGAATATTTTGTTGAAAACGGCTCAGCCGCCTGGCGCGACCGAGCCGAAAATACCATCAAAAACGCCAGCCTTAAACACAAGGTCTAAGCTTCTATTTTATCGATTGTTATTTGCAGATATTTCTGGCGGTGTCCCATTCGCCTTTTGCTGTTTTTTCGTCTTCGAAAGTGCGTTGGATAGAGCTTTTTGCCTTTAACGACGGCTTCTTGAGCTGTTCTCTTAAATGAAGCTACGACCTTTACACCTTCTAAATATGGCGTGCCGATTTTTACGCTTTGGCCGTCACTCACAAACAAAACCTTGTCCAGCTCAATCGTCTTGGCGTCGGGGTCGGTCTCGGTCAGCTCGATATTTAAACAATCGCCTTCGGCGACCTTATATTGTTTTCCGCCTTGTTCGATTACCGCGTACATTCAAAAACTCCTGCTCTTACAGGTGAAAAATTCAAACAGTTGCGATATACTACAAATTTGGTTCTCTTTTGTAAAGTAAATTTTCGTGGTATTTTGTAAATGGTAAATGGCAATTACCAATTTCTGGGAGCGATTTCATGCAGGTAGCAATGATACAGGACAAAATTGTGCCGGTAGAAGAACTTGAGCCGGTTTATCTCGACCGGGGAATATTCTTTGGTGACGGTGTTTATGAAGTGGTGCGGAGCTACGATGGCAAAATCTTTGCACTTGAAGAACACCTGCAAAGATTTGCTAACAGCCTGGCGGCCATTGAAATAACCGGCGTGGACATCAACCAGATACGTCAGCGGGTGCAGAAGGCCTTTGACGCTGCTGATATTGCCAACGCTAAGATATATTTTCATATAACTCGAGGTTCAGCGCTGCGCGAGCATACCTACAGTCCTGATTTGAAGCCCAATTTCTTTTTGACCGTTACCGGGCTAACAGACGACACGGAAGAAAAGGCCAAGGGTATTGCTGTCTCGACCTATCCCGATTGGCGGTGGAAAAGGTGTGACATAAAGTCGCTGAACCTCTTGGCCAACGTTCTGGCGCGCCAGGATGCCACTCGAAAGGGCTGTGCCGAGGCGATATTGGTCGATGAGGCTGGCCTTATAACCGAAGGCAGTCATTCAGCTTTTTTTGCTATCTTTGACCAGACACTGCAGACCGCTCCTCTTACGGCTAATATCTTACCTTCTATCACACGTAAGTTTGCCATCAAAGCAGGCAAAAATATTGGATTAGAAGTGCTCGAAGAATCGCTAACACCACAGAAGGCAAGCCGGGCCGATGAGCTTTTTATTGCTGTAACCACCGAGGATATCGTGCCGGTAGTCAGATTTGATGACAAGATTATCGGCGATGGCAAGCCCGGCAAATACACGAAACTGCT